>NZ_JBVVAK010000015.1:5314-96355 GCF_055792825.1 Microvirga sp. GN3 | reverse complement strand
TGATCGCGCCGGGCTACATCGCCACCGAGATGGTGAAGGCGGTGCCCGAAGAGGTGCTCAAGTCGAAGATCCTGCCGCTCATTCCCGTCGGCCGCCTCGGCGAGGCGGAGGAGATCGCCCGCAGTGTGCTGTTCCTGGCCTCCGACGAGGCCGGCTTCGTCACCGGCTCGACCCTGTCCGTCAATGGCGGACAGTACATGGCCTGACGCGCAGAGTGTCGTCCCGGACGCAGTTCCACACTGCGCTCCGGGTCTGATGCGCTGGATCCTGCCTGCAACACGGAGAACTTGAGGATGAACCGCATCGACATGGCGGGCAAAACCGTCGTGATCACAGGAGGTGCCCGCGGCATCGGCTATGCAATCGGGGAGCGCCTCGTGCAATCGGGCGCCAGAGTCGCCGTCTGGGACCTTCGCCTTGAGGACTCCGAAGCCAGTGCCGCCGCACTCTCGAAGGATTGCATCGGGCTGAGCGTCGACGTGTCTGACTGCCTCTCTGTCGAGCACGCCACGCAACAAACCCGCGCTGCTTTCGGACGCATCGACGGCTTGGTGAACGGCGCCGGGATCACGGGACCGGTCAAGCCGCTGGCCGAATATTCCGTCGAGGAGTGGCGCAATGTCGTTGAGGTCAACCTCACCGGCACCTTCAATTGCTGTCGCTCCATCGTGCCGATCATGCAGGAGAACAATTACGGCCGCATCGTCAACATTTCGTCAGTCGCGGGTAAGGAAGGAAATCCGAACCTCGCCGCCTACAGCGCCGCGAAGGCCGGCATCATCGGTCTCACCAAGTCTTTGGGGAAAGAGCTGGCCAAGACCGGCATTGCCGTGAACTGCATCACGCCCACCACCGCCAAGACGAAGATCCTCGATTCGCTGACGCCGGAATTCATCGAATACATGCGCGTGCGCATCCCGAGAGACCGTTTCGCCGAACTGCACGAGATCGCCGCTATGGTCGTCTGGATGCTCTCCGAGGAAAACTCCTTCACCACGGCCGCCACCTTCGATCTCAGCGGCGGACGCACGACTTACTGAAGTCCTGACATTTCGGCTCCTGGAGCTTCGCTTCTTCGGGAAAGTCGTGGTAGGTGGCGGCCATGACGACTCGCACCGCCACCACCATCGGCCTCATCGCCATCCTGCTCTGGTCCCTGCTTGCCCTGTTCACGGCGGCGACGGGCACGATTCCCCCCTTCCAACTTGCCGCCATGACCTTCCTTGTCGGCGGGATGGTCGGCGTGGTGAGCTGGATCGCGCGGCCGCAAGGCCTCAAGGCCCTGCGCCAGAAGCCGGTGGTCTGGGCCTTAGGCATCGGCGGCCTCTTCGGCTATCACGCGCTCTACTTTGCAGCTCTGCGCTGGGCGCCGCCGGCCGAATCGGGGCTGATCAACTATCTCTGGCCGCTTTTGATCGTGCTGTTCTCCTCGCTGCTGCCGGGTGAGCATCTGCGGCGGGCGCATATCGTGGGAGCACTGCTTGGATTTGCTGGCGTTGTGGTGCTGATTGCCGGACGTGGTGCCTTCGATGCGCGGGCCGAATACATGCCCGGCTACATCTGCGCCCTCATCGCCGCCTTTGTCTGGGCCGGCTACTCGGTTCTCTCCCGCCGCTTCGGCCAAGTGCCGACCGATGCGGTGGCAGGCTTCTGCCTGATGACCTCGCTCCTGAGTCTCGTCTGCCATCTCGCATTCGAGACAACGGTCTGGCCGGAGACAACGACGCAATGGCTCGCTCTTCTCGCGCTCGGCCTCGGCCCGGTGGGTGTTGCCTTCTATGTCTGGGACATCGGCATGAAGCGCGGCGACATCCGCTTCCTCGGCGTCGCCTCCTACGCGACACCAGTTCTCTCGACCCTGCTCCTGGTGGTGGCCGGCTATGCGGAGCCGACCCTGACACTGGCGCTCGCCTGTGGCCTCATCGTGGCCGGCGCGCTGGTCGCGACGCTCACGCCGAAGAAGAGCGTCCCGGCATGACCCGGTGGGTGTACCGGTAGGCGGTCTCGAAGCCGAGCGCGCCATAGAGCGAGCGGGCGATCTCGTTTTCTTCGCGCACCTGGAGATAGGCGGTGTGCGCCCCCTGCCCGCAGCCCCAGGCCATGAGGCTCGCGACCACGCGGCGGCCGAGGCCGATGCCGCGCAGGTCCGGCGCCACCACGATGTCGTAGAGACCGATATAACCGCGCTCCACCACCCCGAGCCCCCAGGCCACAGGCCTCTCATCCAGGCTGAGCGTCGCGAACGCCGTCTTCTGGCGGATGCGGGATACGATCCTCATCAGGATCTCGTCATCGGCCTTGTCGCCGCCATAGGATTCCGCCGCCGCTCGCACCCAGCGTTTGGAGACCTGCGGCGCGAGTTCCACCTCGGGATCGATCTCGCAATCGCCGTTCTTGATCGGAGCCGTGAGAACATGCGTCGGCTCGATGTCCTTGAAGCCGCGCTGCTTCAGCAACTCGTCGACACCCGGCGCCTCGACCCCGTTGAGGCGAAAGGTCGGACGCACATTGGCCTCGACGAAGCGGGCGATCATGTAATCGATCAGCTCATCGTCGAGACCGACACCCGGCCGAAAAGGCGTCGCGGAATTGGCGCGCTTCGAATATCCGTTCGCAAGGCGGAGAACCCAGCCGTCATAGATCTGATAATCGAACGAGGGCCAGGCATTCACGAGACGGCTCTCGAGTCCGATGATGAGGCTGTGGTCGTTCATGAAAGTTGTCCGCTCCTGCACGATGATGCCTCTCATCAGAACCTGTTCTTCCATTCGCGCAAGGCCTGAAACACCTCCACAGGCTTTGCTCCTTCCTTATGAACGGATTTCGCGAGCGCAGGCTCTCCGGCCCGCAGGAACGGATTGGTCGCCTTTTCCTGGCCAATGGTCGAGGGCACCAGGAAACGGCCTTCCGCTTTTGCTTTTTCCGCTTCCGCCGCCCGTGCCTTCAGCGCCTCGTTGTCCGGATCGGCGGCGAGCGCGAAGCGCGCGTTCGAGAGCGTATAATCGTGCCCGCAATAGACCCGTGCCTCGTCCGGGAGCGCTGCGAGGCGCTGCAGCGAGGCCCAGAATTCCGGATAAGTCCCTTCGAACATCCGCCCGCAGCCGAGGGTGAAGAGCGTATCGCCGGCAAACAGAGCGCGATCCGCCGCGAACCAGTAGGACACATGATCCATGCAATGGCCCGGTGTTTCCCACACATGCGCCTGGAGGCCGCCCACGATTACCGTATCGCCCTCGCGCACATAGGCATCGGCATGCGGCACCGCCTCGCGCGCCTTGACCGGCGCCACCACCCGGCAGCCGGTGCGTCGCTTCAAGGGCTCGATGGCCTGCACGTGATCGGTATGGCGATGCGTGATGAGGATGTCGGTGAGCTGCCAGCCGGTCTTGGCGAGAGCCGCCAAGATCGGCCCCTCCTCCGGCGCATCGATGGCCGCACAGGCTCCCGTGTTGGGATCGTGGACCAGAACACCGATATTGTCCTGAAGGCAGAGAAAGGCGTGGATCTGGGCTGACATCGAGGCACCCTGTCTTGATGTGCTCTGAGCTATCATGGAACAGTCGGCGCGTGAAACCAGACCCGGACCCTCGCAATGCGGTTGCGGGACCGGATCGAGAGGCATTCTGTTGAGGCCATGAGCATCGACATCACCGATCTGCGCGGCTTCTACGCCAGCCCGTTGGGGGCCGTGACGCGCCGCTTCGTCGGACGGGCCATCGACCGGTTCTGGGGACCGCTCACAGGCCTGCGCGTGCTCGGTCTCGGCTATGCGCCGCCTTATCTCTCGTCCGTGAAGGATGAAAGCGAGCGGACGCTGGCCTTCATGCCTGCGAGCCAGGGCGTGGTGAACTGGCCCAGGAGCGGAGCCTCGGCCTCGGCCCTCGTCGATCCGCTGATGATGCCCCTGCCCGATGCCTCCATCGACCGGGTTCTCGTGGTCCATGCCCTGGAGACGGTGGAGAGCCCGAGCGAACTCCTGTACGAGATCTGGCGTATTCTCACCCCTGGCGGGCGGATCATCCTCGTCGCGCCCAACCGGCGAGGCCTGTGGGCCCGCATGGACACGACGCCCTTCGGCTACGGGCAACCCTACAGCCGCTCACAGCTCAAAAGCCTCATGCGCCAGACCTGGTTCTCACCGGAAGGCTGGGCCGAAACCCTCTACATGCCTCCCTTGCGCAGCCGCCTCCTGCTCCAGAGCGCCCAGGCCTGGGAGCAGGTCGGCGCAGGCTTCTCCCTGCCCTTCGCGGGCCTTCACATCGTCGAGGCGACGAAGCAGCTCTACCGGCCGGGAGCCGTCCGTGCGGTGCGCCGCTCCAGGCGCCTCGCCCCGGTTTTCGTTCCGGCCCCGGCGGCTCCTGCCTCGCGGCTGACGCCGTCCTCCTTGATTCCGCTGGTTTTACGGGAGTAAGGCAGGGCTCAACTTGACTTGGACCCGCCAAAACGCCAGTGTCCGCCCCGCTTCGGCAGGGCTATCCGGTCACGCCGGCCTTCATTTTCGTTAGAGCATCGTGCGGAAAAGTGGATCCGGTTTTCTGCCTGAACGATGCTCTCATAAAGGAGAAAGCATCGGGTTAGTCCCAAAAGTGCAAATCCACTTTTGGGCCCGATGCTGTAGAGTCTGATGCGCAGTTATCTCGATTTCGAAAAGCCCGTCGCCGAGCTGGAAGCCAAGGTCGAGGAGCTTCGGGCGCTCGGGGAGAACCGGGACGCCGTCTCCATCACGGACGACATCTCCCGCCTGGAGGTCAAGGCCGCCGATGCCCTGAAGGATCTCTATGCCAAGCTCACGCCCTGGCAGAAGACTCTCGTCGCGCGCCATCCTCAGCGACCGCATTTCGTCGATTACTGCTCCGGCCTGATCACCGAGTTCACGCCGCTCGCCGGCGACCGCAAGTTCTCCGAGGACGAGGCGATCGTCGGTGGCTTCGGACGCTTCCGCGGCCAGCCGGTCTGCGTCATGGGCCAAGAGAAGGGCCACAATACCGAGACCCGCATCCGGCACAATTTCGGCATGGCCCGCCCCGAGGGCTACCGCAAGGCCGTGCGCCTGATGGAAATGGCCGACCGCTTCGGTCTGCCGGTGATCTCCTTCGTCGACACGGCCGGCGCCTATCCGGGCATCGAGGCGGAGGAGCGCGGACAGGCCGAGGCCATTGCCCGCTCGACCGAGATGCAGCTGTCGCTCGGCGTGCCCAACGTCTCCGTGGTGATCGGCGAGGGTGGCTCGGGCGGCGCCATCGCGATCGCCACCGCCAACAAGGTGCTGATGCTGGAACACGCCATCTACAGCGTGATCTCGCCGGAAGGCGCGGCCTCGATCCTCTGGCGCGATGCGGCCCGCGCCCAGGATGCTGCCACCAACATGAAGATCACCGCCCAGGACCTCCTGCGGCTCGGCATCATCGACGGCATCGTGACGGAGCCCGTGGGTGGCGCCCACCGGGAGCCGCAGGCGGCCATCCAGGCCACCGGCAACGCCATCGAGGAAGCCCTGCATGACCTCGGCAACATGGGACCGGCCGAGATTCGCGATCATCGCGCCGACAAGTTCCTCAATATCGGTCGCAAACTCTAGTATTCCGTCTCTCGAATTCAGGGACTCGCCCGACTCTGGGGCGGTTCCGTTGGCTGCGTGAGCGCTGCTTACCTCGGAAGAGATGCGCTTTCCTCCGATGAGCGGTGTCGAAACCCTTCGCGGGCGGATTTTTTACCTTCCCTTAATCATGACTCCATCACTGCTCCGCTTGCAGTAATGACCAGTTAAGGCTAACGATTTAGGAGTTAAAGGGGAACTGACCGGCACAAACGTCGGGCAGATCAAGAATTGCGGGGTCCCCCATGATGAAGCGTTTTGCATTGGCCGCGAGCCTGGTGCTCGCGCTTGCTGCCTGCCAGGACGACCAGCTTTCCCGTGGCTCCACCCGACACCTCGTGCCGATTCCGCCAGCCACGATGGCGTTGATGTCGACCAAGGGCATGTCCAAGTCAGATCCTATCCTGGTCCGAGCCTACAAGAAGGAATCGGAGCTGGAGATCTGGAAGCGCGGCTCCAACGGGAAATACGCGCTCCTCAAGACCTATCCGATCTGCCGCTGGTCGGGTCAGCTCGGCCCGAAGACCCGCGAAGGCGACCGTCAGGTGCCTGAGGGCTTCTACACGGTCAGCCCGGCGCAGATGAACCCGAACTCGGCCTATTATCTGTCGTTCGACACCGGCTATCCGAACGCCTTTGACCGGTCCTTCGGCCGCAACGGCGGTGACATCATGGTGCACGGCGCGTGCTCCTCGCGCGGCTGCTTCGCCATGACGGACCAGAACATCGCCGAAATCTACGCCATCGCCCGCGAGGCCCTCGGCGCCGGTCAGCGCAACTTCCAGTTCCAGTCCTATCCGTTCCGGATGACGGCCGAGAATCTGGCCAAGCATCGTCTCGACCCGAATATCGGCTTCTGGAAGAACCTGAAGGAAGGCTCCGATACCTTCGATCTCACGAAGGACGAGTTGCGTGTGGCGGTTGCCAACAGGCGTTATCTCTTCAACGCGGAAGAGAGCACGGTTGCTGCCGTGGCGCAGAAGCAGCGCCGGGACGAGCAGGAAGTGGCCGATCTGGTCTCTAAGGGCGAAAAGCCGATCAAGCTCGTCTACAACGACGGCGACACGCACGAATCCTTCCGCGAGGCGCTCGCCAACGTGACAGGCGTGTCCGACAGCAAGCTCGGATATGTGAGCCGCACCGAGGGCATCTCCTCGGGCCCGCGGCAAGTCGCGCTCGACGACAGCGGCCGCGAGAAGATCGAGGCGCCGACGACAGCCCTCGCCTTCGCTTCCATGAAGGAGGTTCCCGCCTCGCAGCCTGAGCCCCGTCAGGCCGAGACCCGTGTGGCGGTGACCCAGCAGACCGCGCCGGTGGCGGCTGCCGCAGCGGCTTCCAGCTCCGAGACTCCGTTCTACAGGAAGATGTTCAGCAGCGTGACCGACCTGTTCAGCACTTCGGCCTCGCAGCCGGTGGCCGAGACGGTCCAGATCGCTCCGACACCTGCCAGGGCAACACCTGTGAAGGCGGTGCCCGAGAAGCGGGCACAGGCTCCCGCCAAGGTCAACGTGGCGGCCGCGAACTGAGCGTCGCAACCATAACGCATCGAAAAGCCCGCCTCTTCGGCGGGCTTTTCATGGACGGGATTGGACCGCCGCAGGAAACTTTTCCAGCCTGAAAGGGGTTGAGGAGAGGAGGCAATGCCATGCTCCTGACTTCTCATGCCATTGTTTTACCTGGTCTTTTACAGGATCGCGTCGACGACTTGGCCCAGGCATTTCTCCAGCCCGACCAAAAAATCGACTTCTCGATTCCGCCAGGAGAGCCGGCGCTGGTTGCGGCGGATTCCGTGTCCTGGCGCATCTTCAAAAATCCCATCTCCCTGTTCATCGGCGGGATCACGGCTGTCCTGCTCGAATTCGGTGAGCCCCGTGTTCGCGACGGAGTCTGGCAGCACAGCAGCTTCCGCACGGATCCGCTGAAGCGCCTTCAGCGAACCGGACTTGCCGCCATGGTGACGGTCTACGGGCCGCGCAGCAGGGCGGAGGCCATGATCGCCAGCGTCGTGAGACGGCATGACCGGGTGGCGGGCCAGACCAGTGAGGGCGAGGCCTACCATGCCAATGATCCTGTCCTGCTCGACTGGGTGCAGGCGACGGCAGATTTCGGTTTCACGGAAGCCTATCACGCCTATGTCAGACCTCTCGCCTCGACTGAGCGGGCCTCGCTCTTCGTCGAGGCCTTCCCCGCCGCAAGGCTTTACGGTGCAGCCGGGGCGCCTGCATCCCAGGAACAACTCGATGCATTGTTCGAGAGAATGAAATCTCGGCTCGTCGCCTCGCCGGTGATCTTCGAATTCCTGGAAATCATGACGCGGGCCCCAATCCTCCCGACACCGGCGCGACCATTACAGCGGGTGCTCGTCAAGGCTGCGGTGGAACTTCTGCCGGGCTGGGCGCGCGAGCGTCTCGAACTCGGCTCCTCCTGGTCCCTTAACACGGTCGAGCGCGCCCTCGTTCGAACCATGGCAATAGCGAGCGATCGGCTGATCCTGCCGTCCTTTCCGGCGGTCCAGGCCTGCCGGCGCCTTGGTCTGCCTGACACGTATCTCTACAAATGACCCCAGATTTGCCTTTGGGGTCAGATGACGATTCGGGCGTAGCCTCAGCGATTCAGCAGCGTTGCCGCGCCTCGATCATGGAAAGGCCTGCAATATCGGTTTAGGGAGACCGCGCTAAGCCCGGTCGCGGCCCTAAGTATCGATGATCAAGGGCTCGGTCTGTCCAATATCCGAGGGAGGCATCCGTGCATTGCCTTTCGCAGCGGTTGTCCTGTGGTGTCTTCGTCTTGGCCTGTGCCGCAACCGGCAGCGTGGGCGCTGCGCCGGCCGTCTTCGACCTTTACGCCGGATCCTTCTTAGGAACGGGAACCATCCTGGAGGGGCCGGATGCCAGCTCCCATCGGGTCAGCTGCCGCTTCACGATCCTGCAACAGGGAACAACGGGCCTTTCGCTCCAGGGTACATGCCGAGCCTACCTGCTGGTCGCGAGACAGGTCAGCGCCCGTCTGTCCTGGGATCCCGGTTCAGGACAGGTCACCGGCACGTATACGGGTTCGCGGGTTGGGACAGCCCAACTCCGAGGTCGGCAGGTGGGGACGGATTTCGATCTGGTGATCGCTTGGCCGAGGCCCCTTTACGGCGACACAACGGCCCAGATGCGCGTTGCCAGCGTCGATCAGAACCGCTTTCGGATCGTCGTCACGGATCGGATCGGGGCGAACGGGCCTGTCAAGGCTACAACCGATCTCACGCTGCTTCGGCAGTGACGGACAACAAAAAGCCCGACACGATGGCCGGGCTTTTATCTTTTCATGATGCAGTTCAGATCAACCGAACAGGGCGTCGATGGCGTCCTGGGAGGTACGCGCCGGGTCACTGTCGAGGGCCGGCCCGTTCAGGAGGGCTTCGTCCCCTTCCCGCTCCGGCGTTGTGAAAGCTTCCACGTCGTTGAAGCTCTCCAGACCGCCCCAGATATGCGCCATCTGGGTCACGCGCTCCTCGATGAACTTCATCGAGCTGACGACCTTGCTGATGCGCTGGCCGGTAATGTCCTGGAAGTTGCACGCCTCGAAGATCGTGATCACCCGGTCGGAGATCCGCTGGGCCATCTCGGCATCCTCGCCGGACAGACGCGCAGAGAAATTTCCGGCGATCTCGTCGATTTCCTCGGCTGCGGCCAGGATGCTGTTGGTGGCGGCTTCCGTGCCGGAGACGACAGCTCCCAATTCATCGGTCACGCTGTTGACCTGACCGCCCGGGGTGCGGGAATGCAGGGTTGCGATTTCCCGCTTCGTGCGCTGGATCGATTCGGTGATGGCGTCGAGCTCTTCCTTGAGTCGCAGTGCTTCGCGCAGGTCGGTCCGGATCTGATCCATCAGAGCCTTTGAAGCCCCGCTGTTCGGCTCGAGCGCTGCATGAATGGCCGCCATGCCCCGCATGAGTTCCGCATGCCGTCGGGCAGCGATGCTCTCGCGGGATTGAGCCAGGAGATCCAGGCTCAAAGGGTCAAAAGAGACGGGTGGCGGAAGACGCATTGCGACTACTCACCCAGAACGGCGGCGATCTTCGAGCGCAGGGTTTCCGCGTTGAAGGGCTTCACGATGTAATTGTTGACGCCAGCCTGCTTGGCGGCCACGACGTTCTCGGTCTTGGCCTCGGCGGTGATCATGATGAAGGGAAGCGCATTCAGGTCCGCATCGGCGCGGACCTTCTGGAGCAGCTCGAAGCCGGTCATCGGCGCCATGTTCCAGTCGGAGATCACGAGCCCGTATTTCTTCTCCTTGAGCTTGCCCAGGGCTTCCGAGCCGTCCTTGGCTTCGTCGACATCGTTGAAGCCGATCTGCTTCAGAAGGTTACGGATGATGCGCAGCATCGTTTGATAATCGTCGACGATGAGCACCGGGAGAGACGTATTCAATGCCATGATGTTTCGGCCTGGAAATTTAAAGGTTGCGAAGCTGGGCCTTTGACGGGGCTTCTTCAAAAAGGTTGTTGTGGTCCCTGCCTTATCGACGACGATGCTTGCCTCAAGCTGACGTCGCGATGGCAACCGTCGGGGCCGCGTTCTTTTGCAGCAAAAAGCCCGGCGCGACGGCCGGGCTTTAATCTCAACTTCTTAGGATAATCTGCTTAGAGCATCGTGCGGAAAAGTGGATCCGGTTTTTCCGCGCCCAACGATGCTCTCATCAAGGAAGGAAGCATCGGGTTAGTCCCAAAAGTGGGGTCCACTTTTGGGTCCGATGCTTTAGTGCCGGAGGCCCGGAGCCTCCTGGCCCGTGCGTGCCACGTATTCGGTATAGCCGCCGCCGTATTGGTGGATGCCGTCGGGCGTGAGTTCGAGAACCCGGTTGGACAGAGCAGCCAGGAAGTGGCGGTCGTGGGAGACGAAGAGCATGGTGCCCTCGTATTTCGACAGCGCCTCGATCAGCATCTCTTTTGTGGCCATGTCGAGATGGTTCGTCGGCTCGTCGAGTACGAGGAGGTTCGGCGGATCGTAGAGCATCTTCGCCATGACCAATCGCGCCTTCTCACCGCCCGAGAGCACGCGGCACTTCTTCTCCGCATCGTCTCCGGAAAATCCGAAGCAGCCGGCAAGCGTGCGCAATGAGCCCTGTCCGGCCTGCGGGAACGAATCCTCCAGGAACTCGAACACCGTGCGGTCGCCTTCCAGCACCTCCATGGCGTGCTGGGCAAAATAGCCCATCTTCACGCTCGCTCCGATCGTGACTGTCCCGTCATCGGGCGCTGCCGAGCCCGCGACGAGCTTCAGCAGCGTCGACTTGCCGGCGCCGTTGACGCCCATGACACACCAGCGCTCCTTGCGGCGCACGGCGAAATCCAATCCCTCATAGATGCTGCGGCTGCCATAGCGCTTGTGAACGCCCTTCAGGCTGACCACGTCGTCACCGGAGCGCGGCGCGGGCAGGAAATCGAAGGCCACCGACTGACGGCGCTTAGGCGGCTCCACCCGGTCGATCTTCTCCAGCTTCTTGACTCGGCTCTGCACCTGGGCGGCGTGGGAGGCGCGCGCCTTGAAGCGCTCGATGAACTTGATCTCCTTGGCGAGCATGGCCTGCTGACGCTCGAACTGCGCCTGCTGCTGCTTCTCGTTCAGCGCGCGCTGCTGCTCGTAGAACTCGTAATCGCCGGAATAGGTAGTGAGCGAGCCGCCGTCGATCTCCATGATCTTGTTGACGATGCGGTTCATGAAGGCGCGGTCGTGCGAGGTCATGAGCAGCGCGCCCTCATAACCTTGCAGAAACTCCTCCAGCCAGATGATGCTCTCGAGATCCAGATGGTTGCTCGGCTCGTCGAGGAGCATGACGTCCGGGCGCATCAGGAGGATGCGTCCGAGCGCGACGCGCATCTTCCAGCCGCCAGAGAGGGCCCCCACGTCGCCATCCATCATCTCCTGGCTGAAGCCGAGACCGGCCAAAACCTCGCGCGCCCGGCCCTCGAGGGAATAGCCGTCGAGTTCCTCGTAGCGCGCCTGCACCTCGCCATAGCGCTCGATGATCTTGTCCAGATCGTCCGCCTTGTCCGGGTCCACCATGGCGGCTTCGAGTTCCCGCAGCTCGGCCGCGACCGTGCTCACGGGACCTGCACCCTCCATCACCTCGGCCACGGCGCTGCGGCCGGCCATCTCGCCGACATCCTGGCTGAAATAGCCGATGGTCACACCGCGATCGACCGCCACCTGACCCTCGTCGGGCAGCTCCTCCTTGTTGATCATCCGGAAGAGCGTCGTCTTGCCCGCGCCATTGGGCCCCACGAGGCCGACCTTCTCGCCCTTCTGGAGACTTCCGGAGGCTTCGATGAAGAGGATCCTGTGGCTGTTCTGCTTGCTGATGTTCTCGACGCGAATCATGAAACTCAAGGCCTAGAGGGGTTGCGGCGGCCTTATGGCATGGCTCGTGCCCGACGGCGAGTATTTAGGACAAGGGCATAATGTCTGGGGCAGAGACAGGCATCGTCGAGATCAAACCGACCATGCCTGCAGTGATATCCTGAAGAGCCTACGATTCAACTTTCCGAGGGCATTCGGAACTACTGCCGACAGGGGCGATTAGTCAGGGGTCACCCACCGCAACATCAACCGAGATCCTGCCCTTTGTTTCTTTCTAACGCGCAAGACTATCCCCTCTGGATCAATGCCGGAATTTTTCTCGTTGCAGCCGTGCTTGTCTGGATCGCCGGCACGCGCCTGACCTATGCGCTGGACGGGATTTCCCGCAAGACGGGCTGGGGACAGGCCTTCGTGGGCATGCTGCTTCTCGGCGGCATTACTTCCCTGCCCGAGGTCGCCAATGCGATCACGTCTTCCGTCATCGGCAACCCCGCCCTGGCGATCAACAATCTCCTTGGCAGCGCGGCGATCAATGTCCTCTTGCTCGCCGTGGCGGACGCCTTCATCGGCCGGGATGCCGTAACCTCGGCCGTTGCGCGCCCCGCCACGCTGATGATGGCGACCCTATGCATTCTCCTTCTGATCGCCGTCGCCGTGGCGATTACAGTGACGGATGTCCTCGTGCTGGGAATCGGCACCTGGTCCGTGGCGATATGCGTGATCAGCGTCGGCGCCTTCTGGCTCTCCGTCGGGTACAATGAGCGGGCTGCGTGGACGGTGAAGGACGCCGATGCGCGTGCCGAGGATAAGGATGACGCCGGTGACGATGGCGTCTCCCTGCGATCCCTGGTGATCGCGAGCATCGTGACGGGTGCGATCATCTTCGTCGCGGGCTATGCCCTGTCGCAGACGGGCGATGCTCTGGCCACACAAACGGGGATTGGCACCGGCATGGTGGGATTTGCCCTCATCGGGCTTTCGACATCCATGCCGGAGCTGAGCTCGATCATCGCCGCGCTTCGGCTCAAACGCTACGAAATGGCGTTCGGCCAGGTTCTGGGCACGAACTTCGTCAATCTGTCGCTCATCCTCCTGGCCGATGCCTTCTTCGCCGGCGGCCCGGTGATCAACGAGCTGGCCCGGTTCGAAACCATCTCTGCCCTGCTGGGAGCCACCTTGACCGGCGTGTTCCTGATCGGGCTTCTGGAACGTCGCAACCCGACGGTGATGAAGATGGGCTGGGACTCGCTGGCGGTGATGGTGCTCTTCACCGGCGGGCTCGTGCTGCTCTATGCCGTGGAATAAATGACCGAGCTGGAGTGTCTACGGAATAACCCGTTCTAACTCCGATTTTCTATAGCCCTGTCAGGGGCGAGAAGACATCTTGTGACGGGGGAGAAAGGATGGTCGCCATGAGAAGGACCGTCGTTACTGCATTCTTCGGTCTATCGATCCTCAGCGGACTTGGAGTGCTGGCCCAGACAAGCGATCCGATCACCCAGCGCCAGAACCTCATGAAGAACAATCAGGAACAGATGCGCACGCTCACCGGCATGGCCCGAGGGCAGGCTCCGTTCAACGCCGCGACCGCACAGACCGCGTTCCAGCGGGTCGCGCAGAATGCACAGCAGATCCCCGCTTTGTTCCCGGCAGGATCGACCCAGGGCAAGACCGCTGCGCTTCCGACCATCTGGGAACGCAAGGCGGATTTCGACGCTCACGCGACCAAGCTCGAACAGGATGCCAAGGCCGCCCAGGGCGTGATCACGGATCAGGCGAGCCTGCAGGCGGCGATCCAGCGGGTCGGCCAGAACTGCGGTGGCTGTCACGAGACCTACCGCCGCAAGGAAAGCTGACGCAGTATTCGAGGGTCCGAGGAAGTCGAAGTTCTTCGACTAGTGCATCGTGCGGAAAGGTGGATCCGGCTTTCCGCGCTACCCGATGCGCCGCTTGAGGGATCGATCCCCAAGGTGCAAAATCCACTTTTGGGTCCGAGGCTCTAAGGGAGATCGCAATGCGGTATCCCAAGGCTCCATGGCTTCTTCCCGCTCTTGTGGCGGGGCTTCTGGCCGTCGCTCCGGCTTGGCAACAGGCGCCTGACGAGGTCGATCTCGCCCTCGTGCTCGCTGTTGATATTTCCACCTCCATGGACCCGGCTGAACAGAGCCTACAACGGCAAGGCTATGTGGAAGCCTTCCGCTCGCCATCCGTGCATCAGGCCATTCACAGCGGCACGCTGGGGCGCATCGCGGTGATTTATGTGGAATGGGCCGGGGCGCACCCGCACATCCAGAATGTGGTCGTGCCTTGGACCGTTCTGGAAAGTCCGCAGGACAGCCTCGCTTTCGCCGACCGGCTGACCCGCGCTCCGATCCGCCGCGGGGCCGGTACTTCCATCTCGGAGGCCATCGACTTCAGCCTCTCCCTCTTCTCCTTCGGCCCCTTCCTGCCCGCGCGGCGCGTGATCGACATTTCGGGCGATGGCTCGAACAATCAGGGGCCTCTGGTGACAGAATCCCGCGACAGGGCGGTTGCACGCGGGGTCACAATCAACGGCCTTCCCATCATGCTCAGCCGGCCCGAGCGGCGTGAGGACGCGACCTTGGATGCCTATTACCGCGACTGCGTGATCGGAGGCTCGAATGCGTTCATGATCCCAGTGCGCGAACCCAAGCAGTTTCTGACCGAGACGAGAACCAAGATCGTCAACGAGATAGCAGGGATGCCAGCGACCGGAGGACTGGTCCAACCCGCGGGAGTTTCACCGCAAACCGATTGCGACACCAGCGAAAGCCTGTGGGACGATATTATCCCGGCACCACATGCACCGAGCAGCACTGTCGGTCACGAGCTGTAGGTCGTCGTGCTGACGAGCGCGACATCGGTCCGACTGGTGCCTCATGTCCGGACGCGCAAGAGGAAATCTCGCACCCGCGCAACCACCTCAGTAAGGTTCGTCTCCAACAGCCAATGTCCGCCGTCAAGCAAGTGCAATTCAGCATCTGGGAGATCGCGCAGATAAGCGCGAGCCGAACCCTCGGGCATGTATCCGTCCTGTGGTCCCCAGACGATCAAAGTCGGCGGTTGATGCTTTCGTAGATAGGCCTGATATCGCGGGAACCAGGCGAGGTTGTCCTTCAGCCCTGCAATCACATCGACAGCGATCTCGCGGCGCCGCTCCGTCATCAATGACCAATGCAGCTTCCAAAGGTCGGGCGAAATCCGCTCGGCAAGTTCGGAGCGAACGTCGTTCAGGAATTCGTCCCGAAATCCCTCCTCGGTGACTGCTTCACCCAGCTTGGCCCGCATCTCGGGCGTAGGATTGCGGAAATACTCCTGAAGCGGAGCGTATTTCGGGCCGAGTTGATCTTCATAGACATCGCCATTCTGAATGATCAGGGCGGTCATCCGATCCGGCCGCATGATCGCCAGCCGCAGTCCGATCTGCGATCCGAAATCATGCAGATAGAGCGCGAAGCGGTCGATCCCGAGATGGTTCATGAACCGGTCGAGGAAGGTGGCATAGCCGTCGAAATCATAAGGAAAGCCTTCGGGAGTGTCGCTATATCCGCACCCCGGAAAATCCGGCGCAAGGAGCCGCCAGCGGTCTGCAAGGAGCGGCATGAAATTGCGGAACTCGTAGGACGAGCACGGATAACCGTGAGGCAGCAGGATCGCCGGCGCGTCGGTTGGTCCGGCCTCGCGGTAAAAGGTGCCGATGCCATCCACGTCGATCCAACGGTGTTTCACAATGCTCGTATCGTCCATGTCGATGCTTCCTCGTACGCAGCCGACCAGGAGCTTGAACGCAGGCACGCAGCCATTGGTTCACGCGTCAGAACCTCAGCTGCGCGAGGACATCGTGCAGAACTTGAATCTGCTTTTTCCGTATCGAGGGATTCGTCAGGCCGTCACTCGGCCATCATCTCACCGGTTCCCCCGGCCTCGACCGGGAAGTCCTTCAGTTTGGGCAGACCGTCCCGCATGGGCAGGACCGTCTCTGCATAGTTGAAGTGAACGGCGGGAATGAAGTTGAGGGTGGGAATGGTCGCCGCGAACACATCGACGAGGCCGAGCGTCGGATGATTGTTCATGAGGTGCCCGCCGCATTTCGAGCAATATTGCCGCTGGCTGAATTTCGTCTTCTGAAAGGTCGCGAGATGCTCAGCACCCGCTGTCACCCGCACCGCCTCAGGCTTCCAGAGGCTGAAGGCGTTCACCGGGCCGCCGGACCATGAGCGGCAGGACTGGCAGTGACAATAGCCCATGGCCTCCGGCGATCCGCTGACCTCGATTTCGACGCTACCGCAGAAACAGCTTCCGATGTGGGACATGGCTCTCTCCTTCGATTTGCTCTATGCAGCGCCCGCCAAGCCTGACCGAACGCTGCCTGGAGCGGCAGAATCCTTGGTTGAGCCTATCTTACCCCTGCTGCATAGGAGATCGTCTGGCGCAACAGAGGTAGAAATCCCGAAGAAGCGTCACACCAGCAAAAAGCCCGGCGCGACGGCCGGGCTTTTCATGGTTGTCATGTCTTCGGCTTTTTAAGCCACATACTGCCCGTGGCAGTGCTTGAACTTCTTGCCCGAGCCGCAGGGACAGGGCTCGTTGCGACTCACCCGGCCCCAGGTCGACGGATCGTTCGGGTCGCGGGACGAAACCGGCTCGGTCCCGGCGGCAGCGGCGGCAAAGCCGAGAGCCGGACCGGCTCCGAAGGCGTTGCTCTGCGCCAGGTCGAAGTCGTTCTCGCCGGTGGCGGGATCGAGATGCTGGGCGAACATGGGCGGCAGGCTCTGCGGCTCCGGCTGCTGGAACACCACCTGGATGCGCATGAGCTGGCCCGTCACCTGCTCGCGCAGATGGCCGATCAGCCCGTTAAACAGCTCGAAGGCCTCGGACTTGTACTCGTTCAGCGGATCGCGCTGGGCAAGGCCGCGCCAGCCGATGACCTGACGCAGGTGGTCGAGGGTCACGAGGTGCTCGCGCCAGAGATGATCCAGGCTCTGCAGCAGAACCTGTTTCTCCACGTAGTTCATGACCTCGGACGTATTGGTCTCGACGCGCTGGGCGTAAGCCTCGTCGGCCGCCTTGGTGATGCGCTCGCGGATCTCGTCGTCGGCGATGCCCTCCTCCTTCGCCCATTCCTCGACCGGCAGGTCGAGGTTGAGGAAGTTGGCGACGTTTTCCTTCAGGCCGGCGACATCCCATTGCTCGGCATAGGCATTCTCGGGGATAGCGCGGGAGACGATGTCCTCGATGACGCCGTGGCGCATGTCGTCGATGGTCTCGCGCACGCTTTCTTCCGCCATGAACTCCTTGCGCTGCTCGAAGACGACCTTGCGCTGGTCGTTCATGACGTTGTCGTATTTCAGGATGTTCTTGCGGATGTCGAAGTTGCGTGCCTCGACCTTCGCCTGAGCCCGCTCGATGGCCTTGTTGATCCACGGATGGATGATGGCCTCACCCTCCTTGAGACCCAGCTTCTGCAGCATGCCGTCCATGCGGTCGGAGCCGAAGATGCGCATCAGGTCGTCCTGGAGCGACAGATAGAATTTGGAGCGGCCCGGATCGCCCTGACGGCCGGAGCGGCCGCGCAGCTGGTTGTCGATGCGGCGGGATTCATGGCGCTCGGTGCCGAGCACGTAGAGGCCGCCGGCGGCGAGCGCCTTCTCCTTGAAGGATGCGACCTCGTCGAGGATCTCCTTCTCTTTGGCGGTACGTTCCTCGCCCTCGATGCCGGCCAACTCGCGCTCGATGCGCATCTTGGCGTTACCGCCGAGCTGGATGTCGGTGCCGCGGCCGGCCATGTTGGTGGCAATCGTGATCGCCCCCGGGACGCCGGCCTGGGCGACGATGAAGGCCTCCTGCTCGTGGAAGCGAGCGTTGAGCACGGCGAAATGCTTGGTGCCCCGGCCTGCTCGCGCATCGCGGTAGAGGGGCTCGAGCGCCTGCGGGTTCTCGAAGTCGATCAGGGTGTAGCCGTCCTTGATGAGCAGATCGGCGAGATGCTCGGACTTCTCGATCGAGGTGGTGCCGACCAGAATCGGCTGACCCTTGGCAGACGATTCCTCGATATCCCGAATGACCGCCTGATAGCGCTCCTCCATGGTCCGGTAGACCTCATCGTCATCGTCGACGCGGGCGACGGGACGGTTGGTCGGGATTTCGACCACTTCGAGGTTGTAGATCTCCAGGAACTCGTCGGCCTCGGTCGCGGCGGTGCCGGTCATGCCGCCGAGCTTGTCGTAGAGGCGGAAGTAGTTCTGGAAGGTGATGGAGGCAAGGGTCTGGTTCTCGGGCTGAACCTGGACCTTCTCCTTGGCCTCGAGCGCCTGGTGCAGGCCTTCCGAATAGCGCCGGCCCTGCATCATGCGGCCGGTGAACTCATCGATGATGACCACTTCGCCATTGCGGACGATGTAGTCCTTGTCGCGCTGGAACAGGGTGTGGGCCCTGAGCGCCTGGTTCATGTGATGAACGAGGGTAGCATTCTGGGCATCGTAGAGATCGCCCTCCTTGAGCAGGCCGATCTCCCGCAGCAGCGCCTCGATCTTCTCAGTGCCCTCTTCGGTGAGTGCTACGGAACGCTGCTTCTCGTCGAGCTCGTAATCGCTCTTGTTGAGGCGCGGGATCACCACGTCGATGGCGTTGTAGAGCTCGGACCGGTCGTCGAGGGGACCGGAGATGATGAGCGGTGTGCGCGCCTCGTCGACCAGGATCGAGTCCACCTCGTCCACGATGGCGAAGTTATGGCCCCTTTGGACCATCTGCGCCATCTCGTACTTCATGTTGTCGCGAAGATAGTCGAAGCCGTATTCGTTGTTGGTGCCGTAGGTGATGTCGGCCGCGTAAGCCGCCCCGCGCTCGGCATCGTCGAGGCCATGGACGATCACGCCGACGGAGAGGCCCAGGAAGCGGTAGATCTGGCCCATCCACTCGGCGTCGCGACGGGCGAGGTAGTCGTTCACCGTCACCACGTGGACGCCCTTGCCGGCGAGCGCATTGAGATAGACTGGGAGGGTCGCCACCAGGGTCTTGCCTTCGCCGGTACGCATCTCGGAGATGGACCCCTCATGGAGGACCATGCCGCCGATGAGCTGCACGTCGAAATGGCGTTGGCCCAGGGTGCGCTTGGCCGCCTCGCGGACGGTGGCGAAGGCCGGGACGAGGATGTCGTCCAGGGTCTTGCCGGCGGCGAGCTGGGCCTTGAAGTCCTCCGTGCGGGCGCGGAGCTGCTCGTCGGACAGGGCCTCCAGCTCGGCCTCCATCGCGTTGATGGCCGCTACCTTCGGCCGATAGGACTTCAGCCGGCGATCATTGACCGAGCCGAAGATTTTCTTCGCGAGAGAACCGAACATCGAGAAGCCTTCAGAATTCCAGAATGCAGGAGAAAGGGGCGTTTGCGCCGCCTTATAGACCTAATTATGCCAGAGTGCATCTTAAAGGCTGTGCCGGAGTGGCGCAGCCTCAAGCGTCCGCAAGCTGAGCCCCGTTCAAGACCCTGCGAGCGGCGATGCTGTGACATAAATATGCCATCACTTGCAAACGTAAACGCATTCGGCCATCTGATCGTCGCTGTCCGTGGGCGATCACGCTCACCAGAGGAAACCCTATGTCTCGCTCACTTAACGTTCGGAAGAGCCTTCTGACCCTTAGCGTCGCCCTGCCGTTCCTAGCCGGGGCTGCCCTCGCCCAGACCCCTCCCGCGCCTGCGACCTCCCCGGCGGCCGTGCCCGCCGTCGATCCCGCGAAGGTGATCGCCCGCGTCAACGGCGTCGACGTCACGGAAGGGGATCTCGCCCTCGCCGCCGAGGACCCGGCTCTGCAGATGCCGAATGTTCCGGAAGCCCAGAAGCGCGACCTGCTGACCGGCTACGTGATCGACCTGAAGCTCGGCGCCAAGGCGGCCGAGGCGGCTAAGGTCGGCAGCGGCGCCGAATTTGCCCGCAAGCTCGCCTATAACCGGGACAAGACCCTGCTCGATGAGTACCTCGACCAGGAAGCCAAGAAGGCCGTGACGCCGGAAGCTGCCCGCAAGCTCTATGACGAGACCGTCAAGAGTGTGCCCGCTGAGCAGGAAGTCCGCGCCCGCCATATCTTGGTGGAAAACGAGGAAGACGCCAAGAAGGCCGCTACCCGTGTGAAGGGCGGTGAGGATTTCGCCAAGGTGGCCGGGGAACTCTCCAAGGATCCAGGTTCCAAGACCGACGGCGGAGACCTCGGCTTCTTCACCAAGGACCGCATGGTCGAGCCTTTCGCCGAGGCTGCCTTCAAGCTCGAGCCCGGCCAGATTTCCGATCCGGTGAAGAGCCAGTTCGGCTGGCACGTGATCAGGGTCGAGGAAAAGCGCACTAAGCCGGCCCCGACCTTCGAGGAGACCAAGGATCAGGTCGAGACCTACCTCGCCCGCAAGGCGCAGCAGGACCTGATCATGGGCCTGCGCAAGAACGCCAAGATCGAGCGCCTGGACGACAAGGGCAATCTCGTCGAGCAGAAGCAGCAGTAAGCTCTTTCAGGTTTCACGGCGTTCAAGGGCGGCCCTCGGGCCGCCCTTTTTGTTTCCTCACACTCTCCTGTCATCCCCGCGAAGGCGGGGATCCATAAACACGACGGTTCGAAGAGGAGTAGTGGTACGCCTCTTTCTGTGCCGTCAGCGGTTATGGATTCCGGGCTCCGCTCCGCAGCCCCGGAATGACAGTGCGGAGAAAATCACTTGTTCCTCCGCCCCATCCGGTTCGGATCGACGCCGCCTTCGCGGTTGGTCTGGTTCTCGACATCGCCCTGGAAGGTCGAACCGCCGTCAAGATCGCGCGGATCTTCGCCGGTCATATAAGAGCCTTTCGAGCGCCCGATGCCCGGGTCGACATTGAGGTCGCTGCGTGGGCGTTCTTGGGGTCTGGTCTTGGGATGCTTGCCGGTCACGGGATGTCTCCATCGTTGTCGGACCGGGTCAACGATGGTACCGAATGGTCGTTCCGACGTTTTCGACTCTATCGCGGTGAAGCTTTGACTTGACAAAAAGCCTTAAAAAACCACAGGTCGCGGCTCGCAACGTCGTATCCCAACAGCGCTCTTCGAGTTCGTCCATGTCCAAGACCGTGTCCCCGCTCGCACCCAAGTCGTTTCCGACACTCCCCGCCATCGACGGCGTCAGGATCGCGACGGCGGAGGCCGGCATCCGATATAAGAACCGAACCGACGTCCTCTACATGACCCTGTCCAAGGACACGGCTGTCGCGGGCGTATTCACCCGCTCCAAATGCCCCTCGGCCCCGGTCGACTGGTGCCGCAAGAATCTGTCGAAGGGCACGGCCCGGGCGCTTGTGGTGAATTCCGGCAATGCCAATGCCTTCACGGGCAAGAAGGGCGCGGAAGCGGTGAAGATGACCGCCGACATCGCCGCCGAGGCGGCAGGCTGCCGGGCCTCGCAGGTCTTCATCGCCTCCACCGGCGTGATCGGCGAGCCGCTCGATGCAACGAAGTTCGAGAGCGTGCTCACGGCCTGCGAGAAGAAGGCGAAGCCCATTGCCTGGGTCGATGCAGCCAAGGCGATCATGACTACCGACACCTTCCCGAAGGTGGCGACCCGCACGGCCATCATCGGCGGCGTCCCGGTTACCATCAACGGCATCGCCAAGGGCGCTGGCATGATCGCCCCCGACATGGCGACCATGCTGTCCTTCATCTTCACGGACGCGCCTATCGCCGCCCCGGTGCTGCAGGCGCTTCTGAAGAAAGGTGCCGACAAGAGCTTCAACTGCGTGACGGTGGATAGCGACACCTCCACCTCGGACACGCTGCTCTTCTTCGCGACGGGTGCGGCCGCTGCCAAGGGCGCTCCGGCGATTTCGCTGCCGAGCGACCGGCGCCTGAAGGAGTTCCGTGGCGCGCTGGAAAGCCTCTTGTGCGATCTCGCTCAGCAGGTCGCCCGCGACGGCGAGGGCGCGCGCAAATTCGTGACCGTGAAGGTGACCGGCGCCACCGGCGCGACCTCGGCCAAGCGCATCGCCATGGCGATCGCCAATTCCCCGCTGGTGAAGACCGCTGTCGCCGGCGAGGACGCCAATTGGGGCCGCGTGGTCATGGCCGTCGGCAAGGCCGGCGAACCGGCCGAGCGCGACAAGCTCGCGATCTGGTTCGGGGATATCCGCGTTGCGGTCAAAGGCACCCGTGACCCGGAATACAGCGAGGCGAAGACCTCCGCCTACATGAAGGGCGACGAGATCACGATCCGGGTCGATCTCGGCCTCGGTCGGGGCGAGGCCACCGCGTGGACCTGCGACCTGACCAAAGCCTATGTGGAGATCAACGGAGACTACCGGAGCTGATCGAAAGGTCAGCTATGGTACGACCGTGACTTTCATCTTCGTGGTGACCCGCATCGGGCCGCCATACTGGTCCGTTCCAATGATGGCGTAGGAGAACTCGTCAGGGCCTCGATAGCCCGGCTTGGCGACATAGAACGGCATAATGCCGCGAACACCCGCCATCCCGGCCTTCGGCTTCTGAACAATGGCCGCTTCGCTAATCGCGCCCTGGATACCGTTGAGGCCGAAGCCGCAACCTTTGCCGGCCTTGACGGTCATTTCCCCCTGCAGATCCGCGACATGCGAGTTGAAGATCATAGGTGTGACGGTGCAGTCCTGGGCTTGCGCGTCGGCCCCAAAGGACGTGCAGGTAAGGCCGAGAATGGCCAGGAAGACATGCTTTCTCATAGGTTTCTCTCCGCAGCTTTAGCAACGAAATTTCATTGCACATTTTTACCTATCGCGGAAGTTGTACCTAGCAAGACTGCCGCCTGATCGATCGAAACGGCCTGTGCCAAAGCACACACGAAGCCATTGAAAGGCTCGTGAAATTCAGTTCGCTCCAGCCCGAAAGCAGGCTAAGAGACGGAAAACAATTACCCGACGCCACGCTTTCACGCGGATCCCAACGTGCCCCCTCTCAAGCTCACCCTCGTCGTTGCCGTCGCCCTGATCGATACGGACAATCGCATCCTCCTGGCGCAGCGGCCGGAAGGAAAGCAGCTCGCCGGACTATGGGAATTTCCAGGCGGCAAGGTGGAACCGGGTGAGCGGCCGGAGGAGACGCTGATCCGCGAGCTGCGCGAGGAGTTGGGCATCAGCGTGAAGGAACCGTGCCTCGCGCCCCTGACCTTCGCGAGCTATCCGTACGAGACCTTCCACCTGCTCATGCCGCTCTACATCTGCCGCCGCTGGGAAGGCTTCGTGCGGCCGCTCGAAGGCCAGGCCCTGAAATGGGTCAAGGCCCAGGAGCTGCGCAGCTATCCGATGCCGCCCGCCGACGAGCCCCTGATCCCGTTCCTTGTCGATCTGCTCGGCCCCTGAAGAACGCCCATGTCCTCCCAGGATATCGGGGCGGTCGCATCGCCGCCTGCTCCTACCGCCACCTTCGTCATCTCCAATCTGCTGATCTGCTCGTTTCTGTGGGGCAGCTCGTTCCTGCTCGTGAAGCTGAGCGGGAATCTGAACCCCTTCGTTCTTGCCGCCATGCGCGGGCTGATCGGGGCCGCATTCCTTGCCTTGTGGTTCATCATCCAGGGCAAGAGCATCCTGCCCCAGCGCCACGAATGGCGCATCTGGGCCGTTCTCGGAACGCTCAACGGCTGGCTGCCGAACGTGCTCCTGGCCTATGCCCTGACGCAGCTTCCCACCGCACCTGCCGGCATGATCCAGGCCTCGTCCCCGCTGATCGTCGCCGTGCTGTCGCATTTTCTATTCGCCGATGAGCGGCTGACGCCGCAGCGCTTCGTCGGCGTGATCATCGGCTTTCTCGGCATGGGCATCCTGATCGGCCCCGCCGCCCTGCCGGACAGCGGCATCAATGCCACCGGCGCACTTGTCATGATCGCCGTTGCCTGCAGCTATGCGACGGCGAACATCTATGTGCGCACCGCCAGGCAGGCGGAACCGGCGCGCATGGCGCTCGGCCAGCAGATCTGCTCCGGCTTTGCCGCAACGGTTTTGGCGCTGACCTTCGTGGGACCCTCGGCCTTCGCGGCCGTGCCGTCGCATCTGGCCCCACTGCTTGCGCTCGGTGCCCTGTCCACGGCCCTGCCGATCCTGCTCTTCATGCATCTGATCCGCCGCACCGGCCCGACCCGCGCTTCGATGGTGGGCTATCTCGCGCCGATCTGGACGACGATCATGGCGGTGCTGTTCCTCGATGAGAGCATCGGCCTGCGCGAACTCACCGGCGGTGCCGTGGTGCTGATAGGTGTGGCGCTGGTCTCCTTGAGCGGAAGGCTCAGGCCAATTCGCTGAGCATCGCGCGCGTCTCGGGCGGGATCTCCACCGGCCGCTGGGTGATGCGGTCCACATAGACATGGACGAAATGACCCTGGGCGACGGCCTGCTCGGCACGGGCCTTGAAGATCCCGATCCGGTAGCGCACCGAGGAGCGTCCGAGATGGGCAACCGCGATGCCGGCCTCCAGCGCATCGGGAAACGCGACGCTCTCGAAATAGGTACAGCCCGATTCCACCACGAGGCCGATGATCGGACTCTCGGCGATGGCAAGCAGACCCTTCTCGACGAGCCAACCATTCACGGCGCTGTCGAAATACGAGTAGTAATGCACGTTGTTCACGTGTCCGTAGGCATCGTTATCCATCCAGCGGGTCGCGATGGGGCGAAAGAGCCTGAAGGTGGAGCGGTCGGGACGCGCGGGACGGTCTGACATGACGTCCGTCACCACGCCGCTTCATAGATCGCGCGTGCATCCTCAAGGGTAAGCGGACGCGGGTTGTTCACGAGAAGCCGTGTCTGCTTCATGGCGTCTTCGGCCATCATCGGCACGGCCTCCTGCGGAATGCCCACATCCCGCAAGCGCGGCTGCAGCCCGACTTTCGTGCACAAGGCGGCGAGCGCCTCGACAAAAGCTGAGCCGGTCGCACGACCTTCGAGCTCCGGAAAGGCGTGAGGCGCAAGCTCCGCATAAGCGGCCTCGCAGGCGCTGGTATTGAAGCGCAGTACATGCGGCAGCACGAGGGCGTTGGAGAGCCCATGCGGAATACCGAAATGTCCGCCGATGGGATAAGCCAGTGCGTGAACGGCCGCGACCGGCGAATTGGCGAAGGCCTGGCCCGCAAGCATGGAGCCGAGCAGCATGGCCGAGCGGGCTTCGAGATCGCTTCCCTGATGCACCGCACGCTCGATGTTACGTCCGAGCAGCGCTAAGGCTTCCTTCGCCAGGGCCTGCGAGACCGGATTGTTGTTGGGGCTCGTCGAGGTATAGGCCTCGATGGCATGAACCATCGCATCGATGCCGGTCGCCGCCGTCACATGCGGCGGCAGATTCATGGTTAGATCCGGATCGAGCAGCGCGATGTCGGGAATGATGAGTGGCGAGACGACGCCCTTCTTCTCGTGCGCGCCGGTGGTGACGATGGAGATCGGCGTGACCTCCGATCCAGTGCCGGCCGTTGTGGGAATGGCGAGCAGAGGCAGCCGGGGGCCCTTCGCGATGCCGACGCCATAAATCTCGGAAAGACTCTCGCCGCTTGCCGCAAGCAGCGCCACAAGCTTCGCCACATCGATCGAGGAACCGCCGCCGAAGCCGATGACGGCCCGCGCTTCGAAATTCCTCGCCTTCGCCACCGCGGCCAGCACCACGTCCTCAGGCGGATCGGCCACCACCGCGTCGAAGACGTCGACCGCGACGCCCGCCTCCTCCAGCACATGGAGAGCCGGAGCGATCAACCCGGCCTTCACGAGGCCCGCATCGGTGACCACGAGCACGCGCGGCCCGAGTCGTTGGGCCGCGATGTCTCCTAATCGCGCGATGCTGCCGGAGCCGAAGATGAGGGAGGGAGCAGTGTTGAAGATGAACGGCGACATGAGTGTGTCCTCTGTCGTCCGAGATTGCCCTGGGCGTGACAAGCCAGCAACCCGCGCCGCTTCAGCCATTAGCAGGTACTAATCCTGAAACTCCTCGATGGCATCGACCTTCTCCGGATAGAAGGCCAAGTGGTCCTTGATGACGGCCACGGAGGGGGCAGGTTCCTCATAGGTCCAGGCCGCATTTTCCCGCACGAGCCCGCCGCCATTGACGGTGAAATACGAGGCATCGCCCTTGTAGGGGCAATGGGTCCTGTGATCGCTGGAATCGAGCAAATCCATGTGCACGTCCCCGCGGGGGATGTAGTGCACGACCGGGAGAGTTGCCTCGCGCAGGGTCAGGGCCTGCGTCGTCTCGGCGATGATGAAGCCGCCGAGCATGACCCGGATGCGATGCGGGTTCTTCGTGATGATGATCGGATGATCCGGGCCGGGCTCTTTCATGGGTCATGGCTTTCCAGAGGAGTCTCTGGAAAATGAAGATAGGGCAACTCGGTTGCGGCCCAAGACAGGGCACGAATCACTTCTTGTCGAGCCGAGGCGCCCCTTCCTTCACGCCGAGCGCATCGGCCAGCCGCGCCTTGGCAGAGCCTGGACGCAGGGGTTTCTGCTGGCTTTCATGCGGCGTCCAGCCGGAGAGCCAAACGATCTCGAAGGTCGCCGGAATGCGCCCATCCGCATCGCCAAAGCGCTCCGCATAGATCTCGGCCGTCCGCATCAGGGTCGCGCGTCTCAGCGGGACTTTGCGCCGGTCGTGCAGGGCATTGGTCAGCCCCATTCGGCGCAGATCCTGCATGAGCGAGAAGGCATTGGCATAGCGCACCCGGACGATATCCGTATCCGTCACCGGCAGGGCAAAACCCGCACGCTGCAGCAGGCCGCCGATATCGCGCAGGTCCGCAAACGGCGCGACGCGAGGGCTGACGCCGCCCTCGATCTCGGCTTCGGCCTGGGTCAGGGACTGACGCAACTCGGTCAGAGTCGAGCCGCCCAGGAGCGCCCCGATGAACAGGCCATCGGCTTTCAGCGCCCGGCGGATCTGGATGAGAGCGCCCGGCAGGTCGTTGACGGCGTGCAGGGCCAGAAGGGACACCGCGAGGTCGAAGCGCTCGCCCGAGAACGGCAGGTGCTCCTCGTCTCCGAGGATGCTGCCCGCCTCCGGCACCGGCGACAGGCGGATCACCCTCTCGGCGCGCTCGCTCCGGCGCAACATGTCGGCGACAATGGACGTCGGCGTGCCCACGTCGAGCGCCAGCGAAAAGGTCCGCAGCACTGCGGAAAGCCGCTCCTCCAGATCCTCGACGGCGCGAACCAGGAGAAAATCGGCATAGCCCTGGTTCAGTGCACGGGCCAGCCGGCGGCGGACAAGGGAGCGGTCGAAGACGAGAGGCGTGTTCATGAGGCGCTCGATATGGCGTGTGCCGGGCGAAGAACCAAGGATTTTTTCAGGGAATGACACTGGGGCTACAACTCTGAACCTCTGCTCCTCGCCCTCCGAGCCGGCTTCGGCTAAGCTTCCCTTCATGAGCGAGCCCCTCGACGTCCAGTCCGTCCCCCTAAGCGCCCGCCTCCGCTTAGGCGCAACGGAGGCTTGGCGCTCGGCCCTCGGCCTGCTCTACCCGCCGACCTGCATCGCCTGCCAGGCCGCCATCGGGGAGCCCCATGCCCTGTGCGCCGCCTGCTGGTCCCAAGTTCGCTTCATCGAGCGGCCCTTCTGTGAGCGGCTGGGAACGCCCTTTGCGGTGGATCTCGGCCAGCCGCTGCTCTCGCCCACCGCCATCGCGGACCCACCGGTCTTCGGACGCGCCCGGGCCGTAGCCGAATATGACGGCACCGCGAGCCTGCTGGTGCACCGGCTCAAATACAACGACCGCCTGGAGCTCGCCCGAGCCTTGGGCGGGATGATGGCCCGTGCCGGCGCTGAGCTTTTGGGCGATGCCGACGTGATCGTCCCCGTGCCTCTCCACCGCTGGCGGCTGTGGTGGCGCCGCTTCAACCAGGCGATGGCCCTGGCCAAGGCGGTCTCGTCCGAGAGCGGCGTGCCCTGCGATCCATTCCTGCTCGCCCGCGTCAAGCGCACCCGTCGCCAGGTCGGGCTCACCAAGGCGCAGCGGCAGGAGAACCTCCAGGGCGCCTTTCGCGTCCCCGTCGAGGCGAAGGCGCGGCTCAAGGGAAAACGGGTGCTCCTGATCGACGATGTGCTGACCACCGGCTCCACGGCCAACGCGGCCTCGCGGGCGCTCCTGCGCGGCGGTGCCACCTCGGTGGATATTCTGGCCTTTGCCCGAGTTGTCCAGGAGTTGTGATGGGAGCCGAAAGCTTCCTATATCCTCGCCATCAAAGGAGAACCCTCTGTCATGCCGTCCATCACGATCTACACCAAAGGCTGGTGCCCTTATTGCTCGGCCGCCAAGAAACTTCTCGACGACAAAGGCGCCGCCTTCACGGAGATCGACATCGAAAAAAAGCCGGAAGCCCGCGCCGAGATGATCCAGAAGGCCAAGGGCCGGACCACCGTGCCGCAGATCTTCATCGGCGAAAAGCATGTCGGCGGCTGCGATGACCTGTATGCTCTTGATGACAGGGGCCAGCTTGAGCCTTTATTGCAGGCCTGACGGAGACCAGATTCCATGACCTCGACCCGCTTCACCGCCGCCTGCATCCAGATGCGCTCCGGGCGTGACGTGCTCAAGAACCGCGACGATGCGGTAGCCCTCGTGCGCGAGGCAGCGGACAAGGGCGCGCATTTCGCCCAGACGCCGGAGATGACCTCCCTTGTGTGCCGGGATCGGGACGAGCTGTTCAGCAAAGTCGGGCCGGAGGCGCAGGACCCGGTGCTCGCGGCCCTGCGCGAAGTCGCGCGGGAGCGGAACATCGTGGTCCAGATCGGCTCCATCGCGGTCAAGGAAGGCGACAAGGTCGCCAACCGCGCCTTCCTCATCGGCCAGGATGGCGAGGTCATCGCCTCCTACGACAAGATCCATCTCTACGACGTCGACCTGCCGAATGGCGAGAGCTGGCGCGAATCGGCCACCTATACCGGCGGCGCCTGGGCCGTTGCCGCCGAGACGCCGTGGGGCTATCTCGGCATGACCATCTGCTACGACGTGCGCTTTGCCGCCCTCTACAAGGCGCTGGCCGAAAACGGCGCTTCGTTCCTTTCGGCGCCGGCCGCCTTCACCAAGCAGACCGGCGAGGCCCATTGGCATGTGCTGCACCGGGCACGGGCCATCGAGACCGGCTCGTTCATGATTTCCGCTGCTCAGGGCGGCCTGCATGAGGACGGGCGCGAGACTTTTGGCCATTCCGTCATCATCGACCCCTGGGGCCGGGTGCTGGCGGAAGGTGGCGCGGAGCCCGGCGTGTTCCTGGCCGAGATCGACACCGCCCTCGTCGCGGAGGTGCGCGGCCGCATCCCGACCCTCAAGAATGCCCGCCCCTTCAAGGTCGAGGTCGTTCCCACCATCGAGACGGATCGGGCGGCGAGCGCCTGATCCCTTCCCTTTCCGTGTCTAAATCCTTAAGTCTCACCAGGACATGATCAAGTATGCCTTGGCCTGCGAGCAGGCCCATGAGTTCGAGAGCTGGTTTCCCTCAAGTGAGGCGTTCGAGACGCAGCGCAAGCGTGGTTTCGTGACCTGCCCGTTCTGCAACTCGGCCAAGGTCGAGAAGCAGATCATGGCACCGTCCGTCGCACGCACGGACAAGGCGCCGAAAGCGCCGGCACCAGAGACGCAGCCTGTCGCAGTTCTCTCCGAGAAGGAACGCGAGCTGCGCGCGGCTTTGCGGGCTTTGCGCGAACACGTGATGAAGAACGCCGAGGATGTCGGTAAAGGCTTCGTCGAAGAAGCGCGCAAGATGCATTACGGCGAGACGGAAGAGCGCTCGATCTACGGCGAGGCCGATTTGGCGGAAGCAAAGGCCTTGCTGGAGGAAGGCATCGACGTATTGCCCCTGCCTGTCATTCCGGACGACCGGAACTAGGTTCCTCCAGGTCCGTCTTCAGCCGGTCGAGCATCTCCACCGCACGACCGGCATAAGCCCCAATCCAGCGGTCGTAGATATGCTTGATCGGGAGAGGGTTGAGATGGTTCCAGCGCTCGCGCCCCTCGCGCTTGACGATCACGAGGTCCGCGCCTTCCAGAACCTTCAGGTGCTGCATCACCGTGCAGCGGTCGAGCGCCGGGAATCGAGCGCATAGTTCGCCCGTAGTCTGGGGCTTATCCTTCAACACATCGAGAATGTCGCGGCGGGTCGCGGCCGATAAGGCCTTGAAGACTCGGTCACTTTTATCGCCGCTTGACATGTTATGTTTTTATAACATGATGGCGCGACACGCAAGGAGATCGGTCATGGAACTAACGTTCAAAGTGTCTGCCAGGATTGCGAAGCCGGTGGCCGAAGTGTTCGAGGCAGTCGCCAATCCCGCCGAACTGTCGCGCTACTTCACAACCGGCGGTGCCAAGGGCCGGCTGGAGACCGGTGCAACCGTCACCTGGGATTTTCACGACTTTCCGGGAGCCTTTCCGGTTCGGGTCGTCGAGGTGGTGCCGGAGAAGCGAATCGTCCTGCAATGGGAAGCCGGCGATACCGATGGACCGGATGCCTCGGGCAGCTACAACACGACCGTGACGATGACCTTCGAGCCGCTCGAAGATGGCAAACGGACCTTGGTCTCGATCTCGGAGGAAGGCTGGCGCGAAACGGAGGCCGGTCTCAAATCGTCCTATAACAATTGCCAGGGCTGGATGCAGATGCTCTGCGCGCTCAAGGCCTACAAGGAATACGGCATCAACCTGCGGGACGGCATGTTCAAGTAGGCGTTTGCAATGATCGGAACGAGCCCTGGCCGTTCCGGCTTATGCCTCATCTGAGACGATGATCGGGACGGGCCTCTCTTGACGGTTTTCTTCACCAGCGACACGCATTTCGGCGATCCGCGGGTGCTGCGCATCGACAAGCGTCCGTTCAAGTCGATTCCCGAACACGATGCCGCGCTCATCGCCAATTGGAACGAGGTGGTCTCATCCGAGGACGAGGTCTGGCATCTGGGCGATTTCGCCCTGCATGTGCGCCCGGAACGGATCGACGAATTGCTCGGGCTGCTCAACGGCCGCAAGCACCTGATCATCGGCAACAACGACGGTCCGGGAACGCTGGCGGCGAAGGGCTGGGAGAGCGTGCAGGCCTATGCGGAACTCATGCTCGACGGCCATGCGCTGGTGATGTGCCACTACGCCTTCCGCACCTGGAAGAACATGGGCCGCGGCTGGATTGACCTGCACGGACATTCTTATCTCGACAGTATGTATGGCGAGGAATGTGTCTCATATCGCGATCAGAAGACGGCCAAAGGCCATTATCTAAAACATTAAGGTCTTGTCTCACTCCTCGCATGACTCGGCGGTATGCGTCCGTCGTTTGGTCAAAGAGAAGCGAGCGCCATCTTGTTGCGGTATCGTGGGGTTCCCGAGCCAACCGTTGGGCGAATCGCAGGGCGACCATGAGTGCGCGGTAGCTTGCACTCATGTGGCTTTGGGGGCCGGGGCCACCGTGAGCCTGGAAACGTCTCGGTCCAATAGCGAGCGCTCGCAATTCACGATCAATTTTCGGAAGGATTCAGTGCAGCCTGAGCGTCGGATGAATCCTAGTTAGCTTGCCATACTCCAAGGACTAAGTACTTAGAATGTATTGTTGACAAGGATTACAATTTATTTGCCGTTCATCCGAGCACGAATCCTTCATAAAACTTTTCTGTTGCTTAATTTATACTTTATAAATACAAAGTCCCTCAATAACGCTTTGTCATAGGCAAATCGAGTATGGACACCTTGGGCATCATGCGACGGGGACCGTTACGACAACATGGGACAGCACCAGTCGAATTATTCTTCACAAAAGCCAGCGATCTCGATGAACCGATAATCATCGATGGCAACTCTCTCGAGTTGGCAGGCCGACCCTACTTTCTCCCTGAAGTGGCGAGGCAAGCGTGGAAAACCCAAGCCGTCCCAGATGAGATGCCCTTCATGCTCCAAGCTGACGGTTCGTACGCGTGGACGGTCAATGACTTTTTCCGGGCGCTTCCAGCAAACGGCTGCCCATCGAAAAACTCGTGGAGGGGCTACGGCTACGACATCATTACCTTTGCCCGTTTCCTAGCGGAAGAGCCTGGCAAGCCCGACCTCTTGAGCGCCAGTACGGATCACATCAACAAGTACGCACTACGCCGAAGATGCTCCGACAGAACGACGTCAGGGGTTGCGCCCACTACTTGGGACCGCGGGATCAGAGCACTCGACCGGTTCTACTGCTGGGCAGCCGAAAACCGCGACAACGTGAAAGCTCCGTTTACATACAAGGACGTACTCGTCGGCATGCCATCGAGCACGTTCCTCCCAACCAAGCGGAACACTGCCCTAGCAAGGGAAGGCGATCGGGGCATCATCAAGTGCATTAGCTTGGAGGAGTACCTTCAGTTTCGTGATTACGGGCTCTTGGGCCGTTCGCCAAACGGAGAAGCACATCTCTTCCGGGGTCGGAACCCCCTGCGCAATGGAGCTTTCGCCGAGTTCCTGGTTTCGACGGGCGTCCGCCTTGAAGAAGGCGCAGCCATTCTCTTGGCCGAACTCCCCGATCCTGACGCAGAACGTTGGCGGGGGTTTCGATCATGCAAGATGCAGTTAGGTTGTCTCACTACCAAAGGTGACAAAGGCAGAGCGATCTGGGTTTCCAAACGCGTCCTGAAGGACCACGTCCTGTCCTACGTTGCCGAAGACCGCGACAACGCCATTGCGAAAGCGCTGGGTGACAATCGCTATGCAGATGTAGACGACCCCATGCTCGTCAGCAAATGGATGGCCGCAGGCTGTAAGATTGCGACGCCAGGAACTCAGTCGACCTTGAGATACGACGCACTTACCTACTCCGACCGAAGGCGCATGCTTAGCATCAATAACGACGGGAAAGTTTATGCGCCGGGCATTCTATGGCTCACAGAGCAAGGGCTTCCGACCGAAATGGCAAACTTCGAGGCCATTTTCGCCCGTGCATGCGAACGTCTGCATGACAACTTCGCAATCGATCTTCAAGTCACGCCACATACACTTCGGCACACGTTTGCAGTCTATATGCTCGGCCATCTCATCAAGGAATGTTGTGGGCGGCTGGCCAACCTACGTGAAGAAAAAAGGAAGGTCACACCCAATGCGTACAGCGCCTTGGTATTCGACCCGATCCGAAGGCTCCAAAGGATCCTAGGGCACGCACATTACGAGACTACCTACACTTACTTGACCTATGTCGAGGAGGCCGATGAGCTGATAGACGCGGCCATTGGCAGTTGGGGCGACCGCCTTGGAACTCCTGCTGACTTCAATTCCATGGAGACTGCGTCGTGACCGAAACTAACACATCTGAAGCGAATAGCATCTCGATGCACAACAGGCGTGCGGTAATCCAAGATAGCTCCAACGCCCACGCCGAACAATCCCTCGTCGATGTCGCGCCGCTCAGATTCCATGCAAAATTCTCCGGGCGGAAACCAGCAATCATTGATTTTACGGAGTACCCGCTTGCCGGAATTGCACAGGAAGCTGCACGCATACTCCTCAAAGAAACAAAACCAGTCGGCCACTACAAGTCACCCGGGATGATTTCGGATGTCCTCCAAGCGATCCGACGCTTCGGAGACATGATCGTCGATCGGAACCGGGCAAGCCGTGTTCAACATCTCACTGATATCACCGCAGATGATGTCAATGAGCTAGAAACGTATCTCCAAGAGCGTTACGGCATCCAGAGCCCAGTTCCATATAAGCATATCTCTACTTTCATCGGTTTTCTGCGGATCGCATCCAGCTATCGATTGGTTTCATCAAAGTTATCTGAACGGTTGCTGACAATATCACAACGAGGAACCGAAGCGCATCGGAACGAGCCGAGAGAGCCCTACTCGCCCTATGTAGCTGAGCAATTGAGACGAGCTGCGTTGCAGGATATACAGAATATCATCGCGCGCATCACTCAGCATGGACCACGTCTTATTGCGGAGGGCTCCGACCCTACCTTAACGAGCTGGAAAAGTGCTCCAAACGTCATCTGGGCAATTGCGAATGCACAGCTCGACAACATCGAGGGTGCCCCGAAAGGCGTCCAGTCCTATCTGCGGAACTTCTACAATCTTAGTGGCACAGGATATCGATTCTACGATCTGATAAGGCACGTCCATCTAGTGCATGACGACGTGATCCCGTTCATGGTCTACCTCTCACTTGAGACTGGCCTTCCAAGGGAGTCGATTAATGAACTTAAGGAGGCATGTATCGCGAACGAAGCACGCGGTTATGCCGACTTGCTCTACGTAAAGCGGCGCAAGCGAGGAAGTGGCGAAACCAAGCCAGCGAGGGTCAAGGCAGAGGGCCACATGTCACCTGTTGCCGTCGTCAAGATACTGCAAACGTTGACTCGCAATACCCGCGACCGCCTCAGGGGCGAGGACGCAACTTGGCTATTTGTAGGACATGGACGTACCAAGCTCCCCGGAATAGGCGTTCTGAGGCGCCTCCTGCCTCAAGACGAGGGTCGCAAAAACTTCTGCGAGCGGCATGAGATCCTGGACGATAACGGCTCTCGGCTAGTTACCGTGGACTTGGCGCGGCTTCGGAAGACGCACAAGGCAGAGAGGTATCTTAAGGCGGCTGGGAGCCTTGCTGACGCTGCGGGCGATCACACGAAAGCTGTTCACGCTCGTCATTATGCGAATGTAAATGCGCTCAGACCGCTCCACGAACAGACCGTCGCAGACGCATTGCAACGTGCCTTTGACTCCGCGATGGAGCCAATCGTAATCCCGGACGCCGTCGAGAAAAGGCTCATGACCGACCTACCGGGCTGCCACATCGACACTGGATTAACAGAGGCGGAGGCTGGCAGGGTCAGGAGTGGTGTTGACGACGTCTGGATCTGTAGTTGCCGGAATTACATGAACTCTCCACTCCAAGAGCCCAACTCCGAGAAGTGCCAGAACGCGACATTCGCAATCCTCCGACAACTCGCGAGACGGTTGTCGGCAATGCCCCATGTCGAGCCCTCATTGTACCGGTCGCGGTTATGATGCTTCCGGAAGGTGCGCTTGCAGGATCTGCCCGGTTTCGGACTCGGTCAGAAGCAATGTCGCCCCGTCCGGAAGCAGCACCGCATTCGTCACGGTCCGACCAGCGCAGGAGACCACTCGATAAAGCGGCACGCCGAGCGGGGACAGCACCCACGCGCAGCCATGGCCAGGATCGCAGACGATCAGGCGTCCGTGCCCGTCGACCACCAACCCGTCGGGCCCCGAGAGTCCGCCGGGCAACTGGGCAAAGACCTGGGTCTTTCCCGCCTGGACTTTGGGATCAAGCGGAACCCGCCACACCTGTGCAGCGCGCGTCAGCGCCAGAAAGGCGTGGGTTCCTTCTCGCGACACGGCAACGCCGTTCGGACTCGGCGCGTTGGCGATAACCCGATCGAGACGCCCGTCCTGCCACAGCCGATAGAGCCGGCCGCTGGTGTCCTGCATGCCTGTCTGGCCCTGATCGGTGAACAGGATCGATCCGTCGGGAAGAAGCTGAAGGTCGTTCAGCCCCTTGAAGCCCTCGCTGTTGATGGATCCGAGAACGGTCTTGATCGCCCCGTTCGCGGGATCGACCGACAGCAGGCCAAGGCGGTGATCGGCAACGATCAGCAGACCGTCCGAAGCCACCTTCATCCCGTTGGGCGAACCGTCGTAAGCCACCACCAGGCGCCATTGGCGTGACGGGTCGATCGCGAAGATGCGTCCGAACGGAATGTCGACGACATAGAGCGTTCCGTCCGGACCAAGACAGGGACCCTCCAGGAAGGAGTCGATCGCAAGCCCGCCCTTGTTGGCGATGCTCCAGTCGCTTGGACGACGATCCCGGAACGCGTCCGGCAGGCTGGTGTGGACCTCCGTCTCGATCGGCTGCGGCGGTGCGAACCAACTCATGGCCATGACCTCCTTTAACCCAGCTCGAAGCTACTGCACCTTTGCCGCCCGGACGATGTCGCCCCAGCTCTTGATCTCGCCCTCGATGAATCTGGTGAAGTCCCCGGGCGAGCCCGGTTGCAGGAAGCCGCCCTGGTCAGTGATGCGCTTCGCGACACCGGGATCACGGGCTGCCTGGACGGCGAGCTCGTTGAGACGGGCGACGACCGGCTCCGGGGTCTTGGCCGGGGCGAGCAGGCCGAACCACTGCGACGAGACGAAGTCCTTCACGCCGGCCTCGACTAGCGTCGGCACCTGAGCCGCGATGGGCAGCCGCTCCGCGCCCGTCGTCGCGATCAGCCGCAACTGGCCGCCCTCGATGAAGGCATTCGCGGTGGGCGCCGCGGTGAACAGCATCTGGATCTGTCCCCCGACGACGTCCTGGAGGGCGGCGGCAGCGCCCCGGTAGGGCACATGCTGCAAGTTCGTGCTCGTCTTCAGCTTGAACTGCTCCCCCTGGAGATGGGGAACCGTGCCATTGCCGCCCGAGCCGAAGTTCAACTTGCCGGGGTTCTGCTTCGCGTAGGCGATGAGCTCATCGACTGTCTTGGCGGGCACGCTGGGATGCACGACAAGGACGGACGGGAAGGTCGCGATGAGGCTGACCGGCTTGAACATCTTCAAGGGATCGATCCCTGCCCCGGGCGTAAGCGTCGGCGTCACCGCCATCGTGGAGTCGCCGAGCAGGACCGTGTAGCCATCAGGCTCGGAGGCGGCTACATCCTTCATGCCGATGGCCCCGGCCGCGCCCGCCTTGTTCTCGACGAAGAAGCGGTGGCCGTTCGCCAGTTCGCTCATCTTCTCCGCAATCACGCGTGCCACGAAGTCGGTCGTCCCGCCGGCCGCATACGGGACCACCATCCTCACGTTGCGTGACGGGTAGGCCTGGGCCTGTGCGGGTCCGGACAGCCAGGCGATGCCGAGCGATGCGACGGATGCCCCGAGCGAGGCGTGCAGGAACGAGCGGCGGGTCAGGCGGGTCATGGTCTCCTCCTCGGTATCAGGTGATGGTCATTCGTTGTCCGGTGACGATTGTGAGGTTTGGGCTTCCGGGAACCTGCGCTCCGGGGTGCCCTGGTAGGCCCACAGCCATTCGCGTGGCAGCGGGCCCTTGTTGCGGTCGGGCCTCTGGGATTGCTCCCAGGCGTGGGCGAGGATCCCGACAGAGCGGGACAGGACGAAGAGCCCGCGCGTCAGCGGCGGCGGGAAGCCGAGTTCCCCATAGATCACGGCCGTGGCGCCATCGATGTTGAGCGGGATCCGCTTGCCCTTCCGGCGCTCGACAGCCGCTTCGACCGCCTCCGCGATGTCGGCAAAGCGACCTGACACGGTGCCCTGCTCGGCCGCCTCCCGCACCAGCGCCAGCAAGCGAGGCGCACGGGGGTCGACCGGATGGAAGCGGTGGCCGAGACCCGGCACGTAGCCGCTCTCGGCGAAGAAGCGGTCGACGCGGTCCGCGACGGCATTCTCCAAGGACTGGCCCTCATCCATCGCGGCGGCGATGTCGCCGAAGAAGCCGAGTGCCTGCTCGCCGGCTCCGCCATGCACGTCCCCGAGCACGTTGATGGCGGACGCCATGGCGCTGTTGATGCCGACGCCGCAGGTCGCGGCCATGCGGGCGATCGCGATGGAGGGCGCCTGTGGACCATGATCGACGGCCGCACCGAGGGCGGTGCCGAGGAGCTCGGCCTGGGCCTCAGTCGGCAGTTCCCCGCGGAGCATGAGCCAGATCATGGCCGGGAAGCTGACCCGGCCGATGAGATCCTCGATCGGGTATCCCCGCAGCCGGATCAGGCCGGGCCGCATCTCGATGATCTCGGTCGACCACCATTCCTCGCCGCGCTCGCGGCCTTCCTTGCGGGTCCGTTCGGTCATGGCTGCCTCCTCGTTTCCTTCTGCCGGCGGGCGTCGGCCAGGATCTCATCCGTGTGCTCGCCGAGCTTCGGCGGCGGCTGGAGCGGCCGGGGCGCCTCGCCGTCGACGAGGAATCCGCCCCGGATCACCGTCAGCGGCTGGTCACCTGCGACCGCGTCGAAGCGCGTCGTCATGTTCCGTGACGTTACTTGCGGTTCCTGGAGCACCTGCGGGATCGTCAGCACGCGTCCGGCCGGCACGCCCGCCCGGTTGAATGTCTCCTCCCAGACCGATGCGGATGCGGAGGCCAACGCCTCCTCGATCAGGGTCTTCAACTCGCCGCGATTGCGCTTGCGGGTCTCCCGTTCGTGGAAGCGCGGGTCGGTCGCCAGCTCCGGCCGCCCGATGAGGCCGCACAGCGTGACGAACTGCTCCTGCTTATTGGCCGCAATGTTGAGAAGCCCGTCGCCGGTCTCGAAGGCACCCGAGGGCGCCGCCGTCATGTTCTCGTTGCCCATCGGCCGCGGCTCGACGCCCGCCGTCAGGTAGTTCGACACCGGCCAGCCCAGGGCGCTGAGCGTGCATTCGAGCATCGAGACGTCGATGAGGGCCCCTTCGCCCGTGCTCGAGCGGCGCACGAGTGCGGACACCACCGCGAAGGCGCCGAAGAGGCCGCCGAGCGTGTCGCAGACCGGATAGCCGACCCGCAGCGGCGCGGTGTCCGGCGTGCCCGTGATGCTCATCACCCCGGACAGGCCCTGAATGATCTGGTCGTAGGCGGGATTGTCGCGCATCGGCCCGGTCTGGCCGAAGCCGGAGATCGCGCAGTAGATCAGGTCCTCGCGCACGGATCGCAGGCGTTCGTAGCCGAGCCCGAGGCGGTCCATGACACCGGGCCGGAAGTTCTCGATGAGGGCGTCCGCCGTCGCGACCAGATCGAGGAACTGCGCCTTGCCCTCCTCGCTCTTGAGATCGACGACGACGGAGCGCTTGCCCGCGTTCTGGGCCAGGAACGATGCGCCCATGGCCGCCTTGTTGAGGTCCGGCGAGGCGCCGAGCTGGCGGGCGAGATCGCCGCCATTGGGAGCCTCGACCTTGATCACGTCGGCCCCGAGAAGCGCCAACTGGTAGCCGCAGTACGGCCCGGCCAGGACGTTGGTGAGATCAAGGACTCGGATGCCGTGAAGGAGCTTGGTCATGGGATTCCTCGCTGTCTATGCATCGCCGGGGACGTGCTCCGGGCGCGGGCCGCGCCAGGACCGGATGAGGTCGTAGAGCCGCGGCCCGAACAGCGCGAGGACGGCGAGAGCCAGCAGCGCCGCGGAGAGCGGGTGGGTGAAGAGGATCGTCCAGTCGCCGTTCGAGATCGTCATGGCGCGGCGGAACTCGGTCTCGGCCATCGGCCCCAGGATCATCCCGATCACGACGGGCGCGGTCGGGAAGTCGAAGCGCCGCATGAGGAAGCCGACGCCGCCGAGGACATACAGCAGCACGAGATCGATCGGCGATTGCGAGATGCCGTAGGTGCCGACGGTCGCGAACACGAGGATCCCGGCATAAAGCTGCGGAGCGGGAATCTTCAGGATCCGGACCCACAGCCCGACGAGCGGGAGGTTGAGGACGACCAGCAGCACGTTGGCGACGTACAGGCTCGCGATCAGGCCCCAGACCAGCGCAGGCTGGGTTTCCAGCAGCAGCGGCCCGGGCTGGATGCCGTAGCTCTGGAAGGCCGACAGCATGATGGCAGCCGTGGCCGAGGTCGGCAGGCCCAGCGTCAGCATCGGCACGAGGACACCCGCCGCGGAGGCGTTGTTGGCGGCCTCGGGTCCGGCCACGCCCTCGATGGCGCCCGTCGTGCCGAACTCCTCGGGATGCTTGGACAGCCGTTTCTCGAGAACGTACGAGAGGAACGTCGGGATCTCGGCGCCGCCGGCCGGCATGGCGCCGATCGGGAACCCGATGGCGGTTCCCCGCAACCAGGGCTTCCAGGAGCGCGCCCATTCCTGCCGGGTCATGTACAGCGACCCGCGCAGGGGAACGATCTCGTCCTTGCCCGCGTAGCGGCGTGCGGCGACGTAGAGGGTCTCGCCGACCGCGAACAGTCCGACTGCCACCACGATGACATTGGTGCCGTCGAGGAGTTCGGTGAGGCCGAAGGTGAACCGCGGCTGCCCGGTCTGGAGATCGATGCCGATCATCCCGAGGTAGAAGCCCAGGAACAGGCTGGTCAGGCCACGCACCGCGGACGAACCGAGCACGGCCGACACGGTGACGAAGGCCAGGACCATCAGCGAGAAGTACTCGGCAGGGCCGAACAGCAACGCGAGGCTGACGACGATCGGGGCCAGGAACGTCACGCCCATGGTGCCGCCCGTGCCCGCCACGAAGGAGCCGATGGCCGAGGTCGCAAGCGCGGCGCCGGCCCGGCCGGAGCGGGCCATCTTGTTCCCCTCGAGCGCCGTCACGATCGTGGCGCTCTCGCCGGGCGTGTTGAGCAGGATCGACGTCGTCGAGCCGCCGTACATCGCGCCGTAGTAGATGCCGGCGAAGAGGATGAAGGCGGCCTCCGGCGAAACCTGGAACGTGATCGGCAGGAGGAGCGCGATGGTGAGCGCCGGCCCCAGGCCCGGCAGGACGCCGATGGCGGTGCCGAGCGTGGTGCCGACGAGGCACCAGAGCAGGTTGTAGGGCGTGAAGGCGACGGCGAAGCCGTGCCCGAGCTGGGAGAGCGTTTCCATTTCCTCAACCTCCGAGCATGTTTTCGATGACGCCCGCGCCGATGTTGACGCCGAGGGCCTTGGCGAAGCCGAAGTAGGCGGCGAGCGCGAGGGCCAGTCCGATGCCGGCGTCGCGGAGCGGCCGTCGGCTGCCGAAGCCGTAGGCGACGAGCACGAACATGACGGTCGATGCGGCCGAGAAGCCCAGCGGCCCGATCAGCGCGACATTGGCGACGAGCCCGGCGGTGACGAACGCCACCGCCTTCCAATCCAGGGCGACTTCCATCTCGTCAGCAGGCTGCCAGCCACCACGGGTGGCCTGGACGAGGAGAAGGATGGCGAACACGGCGAGGCCGGCGGTCGTGATGTAGGGAAAGACCCTCGGACCGACCTGGGCGTACATGGGCGAGACCGGGATCGAGAGCGTCTGCCAGAGGACAAGTCCGGCGAAGAGCAGAAGCCCTAGCCCGATCAGGGCCTCTGCCGGAGCGATGCGCGCGCGTGACCGGTGCCGCTGATGAATGGCGTTCATCACGGATCTCCTTGGGGAGGATGGTGAGGGGGTTTGAGTCCTGGCGACGTCAGGTCGCCAGGCCGAGATCCTTCAGGATCGCCTCGATGCGGGCCGTTTCCTCCTGGAGGAACCTGGCATAGGCATCGCCCGTGAGCAGGATGGGGGTCCACTCCCGCTTCTTCACTTCCTCGGCCCAGGCCGGGCTGTTGGCCATCTTCTCGACCAGGGCGATCATCGCGGCCCGTTGGTCATTGTTGACGTTGGGCGGAGCGAAGACCCCACGCCAGTTGAAGAGCTCGACGTCGATCCCCTGCTCCTTGAGCGTCGGCGCGTCGATGCCGGGCTGACGCTTGTCGGCCGAGATCGCGAGGAGACGCAGCTTGCCCGCCTTCACCTGCTCCGAGAACTCGCCATAGCCGGAGATGCCCGCCGCGACTTGGTTGCCGAGGAGCGAAGCGACCGCCTGGCCGCCGCCGGCATACGGAACGTACGAGAGCTTGGTTGGGTCGACCCCCACCGACTTCGCCAGCAGGCCGAGCAGGATGTGGTCAGACCCGCCCGCCGAGCCACCGCTGACGGGAACCTTGGCCGGATCTGCCTTGAGAGCGTCGACGAAGTCCTTGGCGGTCTTGAAGGGCGAGTTCGCGGGCACCACGAGGGCGAGGAACTCGCCGGTCAGGCGGGCCACGGGCGTGGTCTGGGTCAGCTTCACGGGCGCCTTGTTGGCGATGATGGCGCCGACCATGACCATGCCGGAGACCATCAGGGCATTCGGACGGCCCTTCCACTGGTTGATGAACTGCGGCAGGCCCACGGTGCCGCCGGCACCACCGACATTGGTGATCTGGGCGCTGGTGATGAGCTTCTCAGCCCGGAGCACCTGCTCCATCGTGCGGGCGGTCTGGTCCCAGCCGCCGCCGGGCGCGGCCGGCACGAACACCTGAAGCGGGACGGCGGTCTGGGCAAAGGCCTTGTCCAGGGGCCAGTGGGACAGCACAGCCGCTCCGGCGGCGAGCGAGGCAAGCAGGACTTTACGGCGTGTAAGCATCGGTTTCCTCCGAGGTTTGGTGCCGGACGGCCGGCAGCTTCCAAGGACAGGACCGGGTCTGTCTGATTGCTCTTTTTCTTCTTCCAAGGGCCTGTCTGAGCGTGCTTTTGCCAGCTCTTTATCGTTCTGTCAAACAGAATTTGGTTCTGTCTGACAGAACGACCTGGACGAAGCGGCCTCGTTCCGGTATCGATCCGGGGTGACAGGAGGACCAAGTGGCAACCAAAACCAGCCGGGATCACGAGACATCCTTGCCGGCGTCATCGGACGGCGTCGCAGCCCTGGATCGCGCCATTGCGATCCTCAATGCCTTCACGCCGCAGGATCGATCGCTGTCCCTGGCCGAGATCTCGGCCAGAACGGGCCTCTACAAGAGCACCATCCTGCGGCTGGCGGGTTCGCTCATCCGCGGCCACCTGCTCGAGCGCCTGCCCGATGGCCTTTACCGGATCGGGTCAGGCGCCTTCCGGCTTGGGGCGATCTACCAGAGGTCTGTCGCCACGGCCGACATCCTTCTGCCGATCATGCGCGATCTCGCCGAGGAGAGTGGGGAGAGCGTCGCGTTCTACGCTCCGGCCGGGAACCTGCGGACTTGCCTCTACCGCATCGAGTCCAAGCACCCCATCCGCTATCACGTGCGTGAGGGCGACGTTCTGCCGCTGTATGCTGGTTCGGGCGGACGGGTTCTCGCGGCCTTCTCGGGTGAGGCGGGCGAGCCCTACGAGTCGATCCGCCGGGACTTTCATTTCGTGTCTCTCGGGGACCGCGATCCGGAAACGGCCGGATTGTCGGCACCCGTGTTCGGACCCAGCGCAGCTCTCGTCGGAGCGATCACGCTGGCAGGGCCGCGGATGCGCATCAGCGAAGACTTCATTGGACAGATGAAGCGACCGCTGCTGACTGCCGCGGCCCGGGCAACCCGCGCCTTTGGTGGTGATGCGACGCCCTTGGAACGGGCGGCGCATCAGAACCAAGCGTAATTCACGAAGGAACTGGACCAGGAGATGTGTCGCCGGAGCTTCCGCTCCCGCACGGCAAGCAGCAAGCAGATCGTTCGCTCGTCCCCCCTGAAAGTCAGCAACGGGTCAAACTCTGAAGATCACGTGCCCTTCAGGATGGTCTGCTATTGCCTCCTTGAGCAGACTTTTGGTCTACTTCTACCTTGTGCCAATGTATGGTCCGGCCGTGCGTCGCAAGATGATGTTGGCAGACTGACGAACGTGAGAGCTGCATCAATGTCTTCGGCCTCGTGGTGGAGCTTGTGCTCCGGGCCAGCATGGGCATCCGCGCGCATCCAGGACTGACTAGCGGAAAGACCTCGGTGGGCCATCATGGCACCCAGTCTTGGGGTTGCGCCGGGCCGACCGTTCGTCCATCGCCTTCTTCATCTCGCAGACCTCGGCGGGACATCGCTGTTTACTGAACTGATCTCATCGTCTTCTCCTCAGGGCTGATCGGTTGCAGAAGGAGCCTGAAGCTTCCTCATCTCACACCGCATGGGAGACGCTCCGAGGCTGATAAGCATGACCGCGCGCCAGCACCGCCCAGGCGATGCGGGCGAGCTTGTTGGCCAGCGCGATCACCAGCATGTTGCGATGCAGCCGTCGTCCCGCAGTCTCGATCCAGCGCCACAGCCCAAGTCTCGCCCCATGCGGGCGGCGCACCAGCACAATGTGAGCGGCCTGCACGAACAGGGTCCGCAGGTACTTGTTGCCGCGTTTGGAGATCTTGCCCAGGATGGTGCGGTCGCCGGTCGCCTCCTGCTTCGGCACCAGCCCGAGCCAGGCCCCGAAATCCCGCCCCTGCTTGAAGCCTGCACCTGTTCCAATGGCCGCCACGATGGCAGACGAGATGATCGGTCCGATGCCCGGCACACTCATCAGGCGCTGGCAGTGCTTGTCCTGGGCAGCCGGGGCCTCGATCTCAGCGGAGACATCGGCAATGCGCTCATCGAGCTGGCGCCAATCCTCAGCCAAGTCGGCAATGAGGCGAACGATGCGGAGCGACAGGGCGTCAGAGGACGAACCCAAAATGCCTGGCAAGGCCTGTCGCAACGGCGCAAGCCCCTGGCGCACGGTGATGCCGCGCTCAAGGAGGAAGCCGCGGATCTGGTTGATCACGCCCGTGCGTTGGCTGACCAGACGCGCACGCACCCGGTGCAAGGCGAGGAGGTCCATCTGGTCGGGCGTCTTGATCGCCACGAAGGACATGGTCGGTCGTTGCACCGCCTCCGCAATGGCTTCGGCATCCCGGTAGTCGTTCTTGTGCCCCGTCAGGAACGGCTTGACGTACTGGGCCGGGATCAGGCGTACGTCGTGGCCCAGCGCCTGGAGCTGGCCGCCAATGTGGTGAGCGCCGGCACAGGCTTCCATGCCGATCAGGCAGGGTGGGATGTTGGCCCGGCGCTGCGTGAGTTGGGTGCGGGAGAGCTTGAGGCGCAGCACGATGGCGCCGCGCTCATCCTGGCCGACGAGATGAAACGTGTTCTTGCCCAGATCAATGCCGAGGGTGGCAATCGCAGCAGAAGAAGAAGACCGTGACATGGGATGTGCTCCTTGCGTGACTCAAAGCCCCACAGCTTACGAGCAAGCGCGGCAGGAGCACGGCCGGACCATCCCATTAGCGGCCATTCGTATCGCCTTCAGGCTTGATCGGCATAGCTCTCCAGACCTTCTCGCAGCGTGGCCAGCATCTCGTCGCTCATGGCATCACGGGAGCCGCGGATCCATGCGGCGGCGAGCGGCAGTTTGTTCATCGATCCTGTCGCTCCTTCGAGAGGAGCTCAGCGAACGCCCGGTGTTTCCATGCGTGACGTCCACCGCGATACGATGGCGACACCTCAATGAGCCAACACGAACTTATAGCCGAGCATTGTCGGCTATATCGAGCTTAGGGGAGCCAAAGCGAGTACGCGCCGTGAAGTACCGGATGTGACTTGCGAGGCTGTGAGTTGCCGCGCAATCCTTGGTCACCGGTATCCTGCCAAAATCACGCGCGCGGCCGCGGGCTGATGCAGGGTCTCAGATAGGCAGCCCTATTGAAGAGGCAGCCTATTCAGGACCGCCAACGTTACCGGGGAGATCCGGCATCGCGACCATCGATCCTCGCGGGATCGGGTTGTCGGTGAGCTCAGCCTCGACATAATTTGGCGGTTGGCCACCTGAAGGGCCCGATACGCAACCGGAAACCAGGGCCGACAGGATCAGGAAGAATGGCAGTCTAACGAGCATCGACTTCTCCTTTGCAGATTCAGAACGGGAACGAGTGATGACGTGCCAAGGCGATCGGTGTTGGGGAAGCGTGGGCCTGATGAAGTCAGCCATGAGCGCCACCGCTTTCCGCCCCAGACCTTTGCTCATGCAGGCTTGCGAGGACCAGGTCGGAGGGAACGAGCATTCGCACCGTCCCTGATCGGCCCCTCGGAGCCTCACGGCCGACTTCCTGCCATCCGCCGGCCTCGCCGGCGCGAACGACCGTGGCCTCGGTGGCCACCAGGGACATGCCGAACCGCTTCGTCATCTGCTCGATGCGGGCGGCCACGTTCACCACGTCACCCAGGACCGTGAACTCCAGCCGTTCCTGCGCTCCCAGCACCCCGCAGAACGCCTCGCCGGTGTGAAGGCCGATGCCGACCCGCACGGGCGGGTCGAAGCGGCGCTTGGCATTCCAGCGCGCGACGAGCCTGATGATCTCCCGGGCGCACAAGATGGCGCGCCGGGCATCATCCGGTTCTGGATGCGGGATGCCGAAGATCAGGAGCGCTCCGTCTCCCATGAACTTGTCGACCACCCCGCCATGGGTCTGCGCCGCCTGCATTACCCGGCGGCGGAAGGACGAGATGAAGACCGACAGCCGCGCCGGGTCCATGTGCTCGGCCAGGGCGGTCGAGCCGCGAAGGTCGACGAACACGGCGGTGATCTCCTGGCGCCGCCCCCGCCGCCAGACCTCCAGGTTGCCGCCCTCCATGAGGGGCGCGATCTCGGCGGGCAGGAACCGTGCGATGCTTGCGCGCTCGCTGGCCTCCGTCACGGCGCGATGAAGCAGGCGGCGGGCCCGCAGCATGACCAGTGCGGTCGTCGCGCCCGCGAGCGCCAGCATGACGGCCCGGACCAGGTTGGACGGCAGTGAGAGTAGGTCCGAGGCCACGGGGTTCGCCGCGAACGCCGATGCATCGGCGGGCGGCAGGAAGATGCTGCCGTGGAATGCGACGACGACAAGACCCAGTCCGGCGATCATGATGCCCGTGGCCCAGAGCTGGACGCCCGGACGATATCGCAGCGCCCCAACGGCCAGGATGAGCGGGGTGGCCCACAAGGCCGGAGCGATCACGATCCAGTTTGCCCCGAGCTGGTTCTCGTGGAGCGTTGCAGCGACGGTCAGCACGACGATGATCGCGTCCCCTGCCGTCAAGGCGGGCGCCATCCAGGGCGCGTATGCCCCGGTCCGCACGAGGACGAGCGACACGATGCCGAGCGCAAGGAGGGCACCGATGGCGAGCGCTCCCAAGCCAAGGCGTGCCCAGATCTCCGCATACCCGGCCGCGGCGGCAAGGCGGCCAGATACCAGCAGACTCGCGACCAAGACCGCCGCGAGTACGATCCGGACCCATCCCGCGGTGCGCTCCGCCTCGAGTTCCGCCTCCTTCAGGAGAGGTATGACCGCAATCGTGCCGATGTGGTCCATGTCACGTCCTGCCTTCGGCGAAAGTGCGGATCGGATGTCTCACCAGGATGCGATCCCCGTCCGGTTCGTGGTGTGTACTCTCATGGGAACCTCCTAGGCATTCCGATCAAGCGTCGCCTCGAGTTCGGCGACGAGACTCCTCACCAGCTCCCGGTATTCGGCGCAGCGTGTGCCGGGTTCGGGCAGCGCAGGTGCGCCGTCCCACGACGGACATCATCGGTGGAGTGGCTGCGGAACGGAAGTATCTTACTGTAGGTGCATTCCGAACAGCCCTGCGGGGACATCTTCCGGACGCCCTCGATCTCGGCGCTTACCTCGATCGCCACGCCGTAAACTACACGATGCTACAGGCGGGCCATCGCGTTCGCTTGCTAACGTCATGGCCAGATACGCCACGGGCGGCCTGCGGCAGTCCCCGATCCGCGAAGTGCCGCCTTGCAACATGGCGTGTCCGGGGACTGACGTCCGTGGTCGGCTCGAAGTCCGCACAGGAGGGATCACTATGAAGAGAGCATCATCGCCAGCCATTCGGGTGACCGCCGTCCTGACCTTCCTGTGCGCTGGCGCGCAGGCCCAGGATGCTATCCGGCAACCGGGTCAGAAGCAGATCGGCAAGGTGAAGCCGGAGGTCGAGCCGGCGCTGATCGTCATGAATTCCGCAGGAGCGAGGCTCGAGGGAAACAAGCTCGTTCTCGTGGGTGTCGCTCCGAATTCCATCATCTTCGCCGACCGTCCCGTGCGGGCGGCGGGCCACACCCTGACGGCCCACCTCCTCGAGGAATGGGCCGTCGGCTCCGACAGCTTCGCCAAGGACCCGCCGAACGCGACCGTGTCGGTGTTCGACAAGGCCGGATCCTCGGTGAGGGATGCGGTCGTCACCCTGAAGAACCCGAAGGTGGAAGGCAGCCAAATCGCCTTTGACGTGGCGGTGCTGGAAGGCGACCTGGGCAATGCCGACGGGCCCGCCTCGGTGTTCATCGACATCATTGGCATGCCGTTCACGCCACTGTCGTTCGCCGGCATGGCCCGCCGGACCGCCTATCGGGGTGCGTTCTACGCCGGAGCGGCCGCCGCGGCGGCCGGTGCCTACGGCTACTACCATCCGTACGCACCGCCTCCCTACGCTTACCCGCCCTATCCCTATCGCCCCTACTAGGGACGGCAAGGCGTCGGCCGCCCGGCAGCCGCCGCCGAACGGATCCGGTCCGGGTTCACCTTCCGCCCATCACCGTCAAAGGAGACTGCCCCGTGAAACGACCCGCCCTCTTCGCCGTCGCGTGCCTTGCGTCCGTCACCGGCGCCGTCGCCCAGAACCCGGCTCCCCTGAGCAGCTACGCCGATGCCGACGGCTTCCTCGACGTTCAGGCGCTCACCTGTGCCCAGCTCGCCGGCACGTACCAGGAGGACGCCGATCTGCTCACGACATGGTACAGCGGCTGGTACAACGGCCTTGCGCAAAAGCACTTCATCAACCTGCCGCGTGCGAAGGAGGCGGAGCACGAGGTCATCGTCTATTGCAAGGCCAATCCGCACGTCAAAGTCATCGCGGCGATTGGGCTTGTCTTCGACAGGATGCGGAAGGAGAGAGGGATCGTCCTGTCGAAATGACGCGCAAGCCGATGACCTTCAGGCGGGCCGATGCCCGCCTTTATTTTTTGTGTGCCTTGCCAGACGGTTCGTCCACGGCCCGCAGCCCTGATTCGGACCGCCGTAAAGCGCCCGGCAGGCAATTGCGCGCCTTCGCATGGGCCTCCTACTTGTTGCGGTCCAACTCGGCCTCGATCTCGGCCGCGAGATCCCGCACCAACTCCTGGTACTCAGCGCAGCGCGCCTCCCTCACGGGTGAGGACGATCGTTCCCAGTGCACGAGGGCTGCCTGCGCCGCGGCGAAATCCTCGCAGAGCGACTGGAAGCCTTCGTCCGTCCTCGCCAGTTCCTCGATGGCATGTCCCCGGTCCGGGAAGCGGGCGATGGCGGCCTGGACGGCGTGCTGCATGGCGTAACCCCGTTGCCGGGTTCGGGCGGCGCGGATGCGCCGTCCCACGGTTTCCAGCATCGACCCATACCGCACGCGCGGGGAGTATGTTACGGTAGGTTACAGGAAGAGGCGTCTCGTGCGCCCGCGGATGACGGACCGATCCATGCTCGGTGGAAGCGACGGCACTGTCGGTGCCTTGCCGCAGGCGCAGTCGTCGCCTGCGGCGGAGGACGTGCGCGCCCAGCTCGAGATTCTCCTCGCCAGCCCCGACCTCGACGCGCCCGCGCGGGCGCGCAGGTTCCTGCGCTATGTCGTCGAGGAGACGCTCGCCGGCCGCGCCGAGCGCATCAAGGCCTATGCCATCGGCACCGAGGTGTTCGAGCGCAGTGCGGACTTCGATGCCCAGAGCGACCCGGTCGTGCGCATCGAGGCCGGACGGCTGCGCCGGGCGCTGGAGCGCTACTATCTCTCCGATGGCCTGTCGGACCCGGTGGTCATCACCATCCCCAAGGGGGCCTACGTCCCGCACTTCGCCTGGCGCACGCCGCAGGCCGCGGAAGCCCATCCTGCCCCGGCCGCTGCGGCGCCCGGGCCTCCCGTCGATTCGCCGCCACGGCGCTGGACGCCCTGGCTCGCCGCGATTCCCGTCGCGGTCGCCTGCCTTGCCTTCCTTGCCGGGCTTGTCCTGTGGGGCCCGTGGCGCGACGGCGCGTCCCGCACGCCGCAGGCATCGGCCCCATTTCCTCCCGGCGGGCCGACCCTCGTCGTGATGCCGTTTACGGCCCTGGGCGAGCCTTCGGCGGCCAGGACCTACGCGGACGGCCTGACCGAGGAGGTCCTGAGCCAGTTCGCCCGCTTCAAGGAGATCACCGTCCTCGGGCGGGAAACGTCGCGCCGCATTCCGCCGGGTGCGGATGCCGCCCGCATCCGCCGTGACCTCGGCGTCCGCTACGTGCTCGAGGGCAGCGTCCGGGCCGCGGTGCACCGCCTGCGCATCACGGGTCGGCTCCTCGATGCGGAGACCGGCGCCGTCCTGTGGTCGCAGACCTACGACGAGGATTTGCAGGACCGTGACCTCTTCACGATCCAGGACGACGTCGCGCGCAAGGTCGCCACCGCGGTGGCGCAGCCCTACGGCATCATCCAACGGGCTTACCAGACCCGGACCGGCGCCCGCCCGCCCGACGACCTGGAAGCCTATGGCTGCACGCTCCGGTTCTACGATTACCGGGCCGCGCTGTCGGAGGAGAGCCATGCCGCGATCCGGACCTGCCTGGAGCGAGCCGTGGCGCTCCACCCGGATTATGCGACCGCCTGGGCGATGCTGTCCGTCCTGTATCTCGACGAGGATCGGTTCGGGTTCAATCCGCGGACCGGGCTCGCCGCGGCGATCCAACGCTCGCTCGAGGCCGCCCGCCGCGCGATCCGCCTCGATCCGGAGAACGTGCGGTCGCTCCAGGCCCTGATGATGGCGCTGTTCTTCGCCCAGCAGCCCGACGAGGCGCTGGAGGTCGGCGAGCGGGCGGTGGCGCTGAACCCGAACGACACCGAGCTGCTCGGCGAGTTCGGGACTCGTCTGGGCCAGGCGGGAGCCTGGCCGCGCGGCGCCGAGCTGCTGGAGCAGGCGCTCGCCCGCAACCCGGGCCATTCCGGTTACTACAGCGGCACGCTGGCGGTCTACGCCTACATGCAGCACGACTACGCCCGCGCTGAAAGCCTGATCCGGCAGGCGGCGCTGGAGAAGTTCCCCCTCTACCACTTCGTCGCCGCCGTCATCTACGCCCAGCTCGGCAAGGCGCCGGAAGCCGCCGAGGCCCGTGACCAGTTCCTCCGCATGCGCCCGACCATCTTCGAGCGCTGGGATGACGAGATGGCCAAGCGGAACTACCGGCCGGAGGATGCGGCCCATTTCGCCGAGGGAGCGCGCAAGGCCGGCTTCCCGGTGCCGGCCCGGACGGCCGCGGAAGCGGCGCTACAGGGATCGCCGCCCCAGCGCTGACCATCGCCACCACCACGTAAACTACACGATGCTACAGGCGCGAATCCTCCGCCGTTGCTAGCGTCCGGGCAGTGAGCATGGCGACCCCGGGGACTTCACTCACGGGTACCGTTGGGGCGAGGAGCCGCAGGTCAGGACCGTCCGCCGTGCCGGGTAAGTGTCGCGCAGTTCCCAGAACCCACACGCAACGGAGATTTGTCATGACGATGAAACTGACCCGCCGCCAGGCGACGATCGGTGCCTTGAGCCTGCTCGCCGGGACCACGATGAGTACCGTCAGTGAGGCTCACCTGGGCGAGCTGTTGGGCATCGACGAGGGGCTCGAGGAGTTCTGGCTGGCAACCGACGCCTACATCTACGGCTACCCGCTGGTCACCATGGAAATGACGCGCCGGGTCATCACCAACGTGGCCGCCCCGGAGGGCACCCGGGCGCCGATGGGCCAGATCATCAAGCTCCGGCACTATCCCGATGCCGCGTTCCGCGACGTGACCGCGCCCAACGCCGACACGCTCTACACGACCGCGTTCTTCGACGTCGGCCGGGAACCCTGGGTGTTGAGCCTGCCGGACATGAAGGACCGCTACTATCTCATGCCGATGCTGGACGGCTGGACGACGGTGTTCCAGGTTCCCGGCAAGCGCACCACGGGCACCGGCGCCCAGACCTATGCCATCACCGGGCCCGGCTGGACCGGCACGCTGCCGGCGGGCGTCAAGGAGTACAAGTCGCCCACCAACATCGTCTGGCTGCTCGGCCGCATCTACTGCACCGGCACGCCGGAGGATTATGCCGAGGTGCACGCGCTCCAGGACCAGGTCAAGCTGACGCCGCTCAGCGCCTACGGCAAGCCGTACACGCCGCCCGCCGGCAAGGTCGATCCCTCAATCGACATGAAGACCGCCGTGCGCGACCAGGTGAACCGCATGGACGCGGTGGCGTACTTCACCCTACTGGCAGAGCTGATGAAGACGAATCCGCCAGCGGCGGCCGATGCTCCCGCCCTTGCGAAGTTTGCCCGGATCGGGCTCGTCCCCGGTCAGGACTTCGACGCCAGCAAGCTCCGTGCCGACTTCGTCAAGCGCATCCCGGAGATCGCCAACGACCGGATCATGATCCAGTTCAAGATCAACAAGGACGTCCACGACATTGACGGCTGGGGCTTCACGACGAAGACCGGCATCTACGGCACCGACTACCTGATGCGGGCTCTCATCACGGCGATCGGCCTCGGGGCCAACCGCCCGCAGGACGCGGTCTATCCGACCTCGCAGAAGGACGGCGACGGCCGGGCCTATGACGGGGCCAACAAGTACGTCATGCGCTTTGCCAAGGGCCAGTTGCCGCCGGTCGAGGGCTTCTGGTCGCTGACGATGTACGACGGCGGCTACTTCTTCGTGCCCAACCCGATCAACCGCTACTCGATCAGCGCGCGCCAAGACCTGAAGGCCAATCCGGACGGCTCGGTCGACCTCTACATCCAGAAGGACTCGCCGGGACCGGACAAGGAGTCGAACTGGCTGCCCGCCCCGGCCGGCAAGTTCATCCTCATGCTGCGGATGTACTGGCCGGACGAAAGCAATCCCTCGATCATCGACGGCACGTGGACGATACCGCCGGTCAGGAAGGTCAGCGATCGGGCGTAGCCGCGCGCGATGCGCGTCGAGGAGTCGTACCGTTCATGCCTACAGGAGGAATCGATGATGGGAAGCTTGCTGACATTCTCCGTCCTCTCCCTGGCCACGACGGCGGCCATGGCACAGGTCGGGCCGCCGACGTCGCAGCGGACCTGCGGTGCCAACCGCCAGCTCGTGCTGAGGGAAGGCGCGGTCGTCCTCGACACCGGACCCTCCACCTATGCCCGCTTCGTCAGGAGCGGCGCGGAATGCACGGTCGACCAGTTCCCCGAGCCGGCATGGGTTCCGAGCTCCAACAACCCGCAGTGTTTCATCGGCTATCGGTGCAGGGACGGGTCAGACGATTCCTGATGACACCGGATCGATCCGTCCCCAGGATCGCGGATGACCCACACCTGCGATTCTGGGGACGGCAGCGGCCGTCAAGACACAGGCCCTGGAGGACGATCATGCAGACCGGCGCCTTGGGATTTCGCTGTGCCGTGCTCGCGTCGCTTGGCGTGATGCTCGGGACGGCAGGAGCCGCATGGGCCGCAGACTTGGGGGCTCCTCCTCCATCGCCCGTCATCGAGGCGCCGCCTCCCATGCCGCCCTCGTGGAGCTTCCGCTTCGTGCCCTATGGCTGGCTCACGGCATTGAACGGCACCCAGACCGTGCGCGGGCGCTCGGTGAAGGTTGACGCGAGCTTCGTGGACATCGTCGAGAAGAGCGACACGCTCGTGGCTCTGATGGGCGACTTCGAGGCCCGCAACGGGCCGTTCGCCCTGTTGGGCAACGTGGTCTGGAGCAAGATCGGTGTCGAGCGCGGCAACGTCAGGAGCCGTGCCCTGGCCCCCGGCGTGACAGGAACCCTCGGCACGTCCCTCGGTTTCGACATCGAGATGGCCATCGCCGAGGTCGGCGCCGCCTACGAGGTCGCCCGCTTCGGCCCGCTGGCGTTCGACGTCCTCGGCGGGGCCCGGTACTGGTACCAGGAGGCCGATCTCTCGCTCGATGTCACGGCCGCGGTCGACGTCGGCGATTTGCAGATCGCGGGGGCGCGGGCGTTCGCCCGCTCCGGGTCCGTCGACTGGCTCGATCCCGTGATCGGGGCGCGCCTGCGCTATACGGTGGCGCCGGGGCACGAGCTCCTCCTGCGCGGCGACATCGGCGGCTTTGGCGTTGGCAGCGACTTTTCCTGGCAGGCCCTCGGCGCCTACGGGTTCGAGCTCGGCACCTATCAGGGCATCTCGTTCTCTGGCGTGATCGGCTATCGCGCGCTCTATGTCGACTATGTCCAGGGCGAAGGTCGCCAGCGCTACGAATTCGGCATGCTCCAGCACGGCCCGGTATTAGGCATCAGCGCCCGCTTCTGATCAGTGGCAGATCGCACGCGCCGGTGACTTGGCATGATGCGGAAGATCTGGAGTGGGTCAAACTCGGTAGTAGCACGGGTCCGAACGAAGGTCCGCTCATCCCAGCAGTGCGGAAGTATGGCTAAGGTTGGCTTCGTGCCATTTCACGACGTTCGGAAGTTATCAGCGTCCAATCCTAGGCGGCTCGTTGAGACCTGATGAGTACCTTGGTCGATGTTCGGCGCGACTGGGTTGCGGAGCACGCTGCGTTTTGTGTGGGCGCGGGAGCCCTTCCGGTGCTTGTTGTCCCCGGGTGCGGAAGTTTGACTCGAACCCGGGGGTATGCTGACTCGAATTGGCGAAAACCCTGACTCTCCGAGGCGTACACTTTATAGCTGCGTCATCTGCCAGGGGATTCGAGCCATCCCAGACCAAGGATTCGCCCAAGGCCTTGCCCTCCGTGACGGAAGGCGGGCCTTTTCTCGTATGGAGGCCAGCGATTGCGTTGGAATCCTTGGAGTGTGTCTGGCGGGAACCGAAGCATCGCCACGCCGTGAATCCTTCGCCTGCATCCGCGGAGCGTCACGCTCGATGAAGGGTGCGTTACCGATGCCGGATGCGGCGTCCGAAGATGCGTGCCCGCGATAGCCTGTTCGCAGGAACCCACGCAGGGTGATATGCCCTGCGCCCGACGGGCCATCTCCCCACGCGGACGTTGGCGGACATTCCGATCGGCGGCGCGCAATACCGTCAGATCGACCGCCCGGTCCAGGAGATCAACGGATTGGCCGAGATCCTGACCGGGGACGCGACGTATCACTATCGGGATACACACTCCAGCCGGAGGATCAGACCTGAGCACGACAACGGATAGCCGATTGGACCACCGGCGATCGACGGCGCTCCAAGGTCGGATCGCCGCCTTGAACGTGATCCGGACGGGACCTGTGTCAGCGGTGGAACGCCCAATTTCCGTGTTGCCGGACAGGCCCCCCGGCGGCCGCGTTGTCCGGACGCGGGACATACCCACTGACGAGGAGGTCCGCCTCTGCCGTACGGGCCGCGACCAAAGGGGTCCATAGGCCGTAGCTTCCGCTGATACGGGAGTGATTTTTCCGCTGGCTGAGCTGGGTTGACGTGCGTCGTAGATTGGCCAACGAATGACCGAGGAGGGCAATGATCGTCAAGGAACGAACTCCTTACTAGGATGGGTTGATCCCTGAGCGTTTCCTCCTCCCATATGGCTATTCGGCCGACGGTTCAGAACGGTGAAAGCTGCATGTTGGTCATGCAGTCGGCACATGGTCGCATGAACGTTCGCTCGATTTCCTCCCCCGGAGATGCCCAGGCTGGTGGAAGCAAGCCAGCCATCAAGCGCTGCCTCCAGATCTGACCATGCCCGTCAACCAGCGCTACGGTCTCGCCGCTTTCCGAACGCTTCCGAGTGGGTTCATCGTGCTCTGTTCAAAATGCGGTACCGGAGCCGCTCCGTGCCGCATCTTCTCATTGCCGATTTCCGAGAGAGGAATTCTAGCAGTTGAGCAACGGAAAAATCTGCCGAGTTACATCATCCCTTGGCTGCAAGCCATCAACGGTCCTCAGGGAGCCTTTGTTCGCATAGTAAGCGGACAAGGGTGCGGACTGCTTCCGATAGGCATCGAACCGGGTCCGGAAGGTCTCGGCATTGTCGTCATTCCGAATGGGCATGCCTCCCGTCTCCGCTTCCCGCGCACGTCCCAGTATCCGGGCCAGGAGAGCATCCTCGTCCACCTTGAATTCGATGACCGCATCGAGTTCGAGGCCGCTTCCTGCCAGCAAGGCGTCGAGCGCCCCGGCCTGCGCAACCGTGCGGGGAAACCCGTCGAGAATGAAGCCCCGCTTGGCATCGGGTTTCCCGATCCGGTCGGAGATGATCTCAACCACCAACTCATCCGACACGAGATCGCCGCGATCCATCGTTTCCTTGGCCTTGAGACCCACCGGAATTCCAGCGAGGACGGCAGCGCGAAGCATGTCGCCTGTCGACAACGGCGGAATCCCGAACCGTTCGGCCAGCCTCGCTGCCTGCGTTCCCTTCCCAGCCCCCGGTGGCCCCAACAGGACAATTCTCATCGACATCTCCCTTGCGTGCTTGAACCTATTCGTCTGGGCCGCCCAACTCCCACAGCCACTGAAACAGTCCAGGCTCACCATTCTTCCGCTTAGACACGCGGTATTCTTTCCGAGCGGTGAGGTCATTCGGACCCTAAGAGGAGGTTCTCGGCACTTCCGCCTATGAGGATTGCGCCGATCCCGCATAGAGGCCAGAGAACGTCTCACGCAGGACGTTCTTCTGAACCTTGCCCATGGTGTTGCGCGGCAGATCATCGACAAAGACCACGCGCTTGGGTAGCTTGAACTTCGCCAGGCGGTCCTCAAGCGCCGCCAGGATCGCCTTCTCGTCGACCTCTGCCTCCTTGGAGCGGACGATCACGGCCGTCACCCCCTCGCCGAAGTCCTTGTGCGGGACGCCGATCACCGCACTTTCGAACACTCCGGGGATGGCATCGATCTCGTCCTCGATCTCCTTCGGATACACGTTGAAGCCACCGGTGATCACAAGATCCTTGCCTCGCCCGAGGATGTGCACGTAGCCGCGCTCATCGATCTTGCCGAGATCGCCCGTGATGAAGAAGCCATCCGGGCGGAACTCGGCAGCCGTCTTCTCCGGCATGCGCCAGTAGCCCTTGAACACGTTCGGGCCTTTGACCTCGATCATGCCGATCTCGTTCGTCGCCAGTTCCTCGCCGTTGTCCGGGTTGGTGATGCGGGCCGAAACGCCGGGCAGCGGCAGACCGACAGCGCCCGGCACCCGGTCGCCGTCATAGGGATTGGAGGTGTTCATGTTCGTCTCAGTCATGCCGTAGCGCTCGAGGATGGCATGGCCGGTGCGGGCGCTCCACTCGCGGTGGGTCTCCGCCAGTAGAGGAGCCGAGCCTGACACGAACAGGCGCATACCGGACGTTGTCTCCTTGCTGAGGCCCGGATGCTGCAACAGGCGGACGTAGAAGGTCGGTACCCCCATCAGGGCCGTGGCACGGGACATCAGCCCAAGGATCTCGTCGGCGTCGAACTTCGACAGGAAGATCATCGACGCGCCGGAGAACAGGGTGACGTTGCTCGCCACGAACAGCCCGTGGGTGTGGTAGATCGGCAGGGCATGGATCAGCACGTCGTCCGCTGTGAAGCGCCAGACCTCCTTCAGGGTCAGCGCATTGGAGACGAGATTGTCGTGGGTGAGCATGGCGCCCTTGGAGCGGCCGGTCGTGCCCGAGGTGTAGAGGATCGCGGCCAGGTCGTCGCCAGCCCGCGGCACCGTCTCGAACACGTCAGAGGCATTGGCTGTGGCTTCCGTAAGGGATCCCTGCCCTTTTGCGTCGAGCGTTTCGACAGATGCCCCGACCTTTGCAGCGAGCTGCTCAACCCCTTCCCGCTTGCCGGGATCGCAGACCACCAGTGAGGGCTCCGCGTCGCCAATGAAGTACTCCAGCTCCGCGAGGGTATAGGCGGTGTTGAGCGGAAGATAGACAGCGCCCGCTCGGACGGTCGCAAGATACAGGACCAAGGCAGGCACCGACTTCTCGACTTGGACCGCGACCCGGTCGCCGGGTTTGACCCCGCGGGCGGCGAGCACGTTGGCCAGCCGGCCCGACAGGGCGATCAGGTCGGCGTAGCTGACGGTTTCCCCGGCTGGTGTGGTGATGGCAGTGCTGGTGAGGTCGGCAATCGAGCGTTCGAGCCGATCAAACAGGTTGGCGTTCATGGCAATGGCTCCGAAGCGAGGGTCGATGATCGACCCGAACAAACTGATTGGAAACGTTGCGGTCATGGGTTGGGTACCAGATCGCGGGAAGGCAGATCAGTCCTCAAGGCCTTGCGGACAGCAGGCGACGCAGCGACTACGCCCTTCTCGGCGAAGGCTTCATGGTTCTTCTCGATCTCATCGAGGGCGTAGAGGTAGTTCACCATCAGCCCATGGGACTGCTTCAGGCCTTTGGCCGAGACATCTCCGAGGAAGTTCAGGCGCTCGAGCCGTGCCCCGTTGCCGAGATGGAAGCGGGCGACCGGGTCGATGGGGCGGCCCTTGGGATCCTTGGCCTTCAGGAAGTAATAGGCCGCAGCGGAGAGAAGGACGTCACGAACCTTCTCCACCTTTTCCGGGTCATCGCTCCAGGCTGGCTGATCGAGGATCCCGAGGGTCTCTTTCGATGCAGCATCGAGACAGGCCGACTCCTCCGCCTTGCGCTCACGCTCCAGCCAGCGTGCGAAGCCCGGGACGGGAGAGAGTGTAACGAAGGTCTTCAGGTTTGGCAGCTCGCGCTTGAGGTTCTCCACCACCTGCTTGATCAGGAAGTTGCCGAAGGACACCCCGCCCAGGCCCTTCTGCGTGTTCGAGATCGAGTAGAACACGGCGGTCGTCGCCTCGGACGCAGCAATCGGAGTGCGGCCCAGGTCGAGCAGTGGACCGATAGCGCCGGGGATTTCCCTGGTCAGGGCGACCTCGACGAAGATCAGCGGCTCGTCGACGAGCTGCGGATGGAAGAAGCCGTAGCAGCGGCGGTCCTCCGGCTGGAGGCGGTTGCGCAGGTCGTCCCAGTTCTGGATCGCATGCACCGCCTCATAGCGGATGATCTTCTCCAGGATGTTGGCAGGCGTGGTCCAGTCGATCGGCCGCAGCACTAGGAACCCCCGATTGAACCAGGACGAGAGCAGATGGGAGAAGTCCGCATCGACGCATTTCAATTCCGGGTGCTTGGGCAGGAATTCGAGCAACTCCTCGCGCATGCGCACCAAGGCCGAGGTGCCACCGGGAGCCAGGTTGAGGCGCCGGATCAGCTCCTGCCGCCTGGGTTCCGCCGCGGCATGCAGGCTCTCAAGGGCATCCGTCCCCTGATCCTGACGCACGGCCTCGATGGCGAGCTCGATGCGGCGGCGATCGGGTCCGAAGCGGTCGGCGAGGGCCTGGAGGAAGGCCAGACGATCGGCCGGATCCGCTGCCGTGTAGGTGGCCAACAAGGTCTGTGCGAGTGCTACACCTGAAGCCTCGCCCCTGCGTGAGATCAGCATCTCACCCACGGCCGGCAGAGCGTCCTTGGCGACGATCTCCTGCCCCGCTTTCTGGCCGAGCAGGGAGCGCCCCCGCTCGGTCAGCGTGTCTATCAGGTCGCTCAGGAATGCAGGCGCCGCCTCCAGTCCAACCATCGATCGGGTCAGCTTCACGTTCATCTCCTTCATCCACATCAGACGATTAGCTTCACAGCACGACGAACAGGAGCCAGACGACGACCGGTGCGATCACGGTCACGGCGGCGCCATAGGCCAGGAGCTTGCGGAAGAACGCCTCCCGGTCAACGCCCTGGGCATTGGCCAAAACAAGGGCACCATTGGTCGAGAAGGGGCTCACATCGACGATGGTCGACGCGACAGCCATAGCGGCAATGAAGCCGATCGGGCTGACGCCGGTTCCCGATTGCAGGAATGGAACGGCAAGAGGGATGAGGGATCCGAGCACCGCCGTCGAGGAGGCGAAGGCGGAGACGACCGCGCCGATGAAGCACAGGAGCAGGGCAGCCAGCACCGGGGATGCCAGGCCCGCCACGCTGTCGCCGACGAAGGAGATGGTGCCCATCTTCTCGAGCACGACGACGTAGGTGCTGACGCCGGTAATCAGCATGATCTCAGGCCATGCGACCTGGCCCATCGCGCGCTTTTGCAGAGTTGGCGCCATCAAGGACAAGCCTAAGCCAATGGTGATTGCGACAAAGCCGATGTCGAGATTGAAGGCCAGGACCAGAACTGCAAGCGCGACAAGGCCAAGCAGCGTAACGATCTGGTACAGACCACCCTCGGGCATTTCCGACTCCTCGACTGAACTCTCCATGATCGAGCGGCTTGGCTTCTGTCCGGTTTCGAGCCGGATCTCCTCGCTAAGGGCCTCCGCTTCGGAATCGCCGAAGATTTGCGGGCCTGATTGCGGAATCGCAATCTGGACGGGAAGGATACTGGTTGTAGCCGGCGATACGTCCCTCGCCTGGAGGAGCTTGCGCCCCCCGAGCGCGAAGAAGAGCAGGACGGCGACGGCGAGATTGACGCCGAAGCTCGCCAGGAAGGTCGTGATCTCGCTGAGCGGAAGCCCGGCCTTGGCGACAATTCGGTTGGTGATGCCGCCGTAGATGCTGATCGGCGAGAAGCCGCCGGCCTGCGCACCATGGATGACCATCAAACCCATCAGCAGCGGAGAGATGCTGTATTTTAACGCGAACCCGAGCGCGACCGGGGCGATGATGGCGACGGCGCCTGGACTGACCGCGCCGACAGACGTCAAGACGGCGGAGATCCCGAACATGATCCACGGGATAGCGGCAATCCTGCCCCGCACAGCCTTAACGGCCAGCCGAACGAGCCAGTCGATTGTGCCGTTATTCTGGGCGATGGCGAAGAGGAAAGTGATGCCAACCAGGGTCAGGAACAGGCCACCGGGAAAGCCGGCTATGATGGCGCTGGTGGTCTGGCCCGCCACCAAGGTTCCGACCAGGAAGGCGCCGACGAAGGCCAGCACGCCCATGTTGATCGGCAGGATCGTGGCGACCACGAACATCGCAACGAGAGCGTAGATCGAGATTAGCTGTGGTGACATGGCACCCGCTCCTCTGTTTCCTCTCCTCTGCGTCGGGCGGACGAGCGTCCTCAGATCACTCGCGGGGATTGCGCAGGTGGATCCCTCGTTTTCCTTGCAACAGGTTCTTGCACCTCTTTGCATTAGGTGTCAACTGTCTTGTATACAAGAAAGAACTTGAAAGATTACTCGTACCCGTTCTAGGATGTTTTCGAGCAGGACGAGTACGATGAGACGCGCTCAAGCCTTACGCGACGCCCTTGAGCAGGACATTGTTACGGGCAAGTTCCGCCCCGGAGACCGGCTGGACGAGCAGAGCCTGGCCGCTCGGTTCGAGGTTTCGCGGACGCCGATCAGGGAGGCCCTGATGCAGCTTGCCTCGACCGGACTGGTGGAATTGCAGGCGCGACGGGGCGCGTTCGTTGCGTCCCTAAGCTTCAAGGACGTCGTCGAGCGGTTCGAGGTGATGGCGGGCCTCGAGGGCATGTGCGGGGCGCTGGCGGCGCGTCGGATCACCGAGCCCATGCAGCGGGAGCTCGAGAAGGCGCACGAGGATTGCGCCCGGGAGGCATCGCAGGAGAACGCGGATGCCTACTACTATGCCAACGAGCGCTTCCACCACGTCATCTACGAGGCCTGCCAGAACGCGTTCCTGGCGGAGCAGGCGCAACAGCTCCATGCCCGCCTCAAGCCCTATCGCAGGCTTCAGCTCCGGGCCCGCAGCCGCGTGGCGAATTCACTGGCGGAGCACCAAGGCATCGTCGATGCGATCCGTGCCGGGGACAGCGCCCTCGCCGAGCGGCTTCTCCGGGAGCACATCCTGATCCAGGGCGAGCGCCTCGCCGACTTCATCGCGAGCTTTGATCGCGCGGCCTAGTCGTCGGGCGACCCGGAGCGAGTTCCGGCAGGGTCAAGCCGCCGCGGAGTGTCGCACACGAAACTGACGAGGACTCCAAGAATGTCGCCTGACCTGCTTTCCCGCCGCACCATTGCCTTCGTCAACATCGCGCATGCGCTCGACCATTTCGTCCTTCTGATCTACCCGACAGCCGTGATCGCCATCGCGGCGGAGCGACACCTGTCTTATGCCAGCCTCATCGGCCTCGCGACGGGCGCCTTCGTGGCCTTCGGCCTGTTCTCATTGCCAATGGGTTGGCTTGCGGATCGCATGGGACGCCGAAACCTGCTGGCGATCTTCTTCGCCGGCTGCGGAATCGCATGCCTGGGGCTGTCGACGGCGAACGCGCCGGTCATGTTCGGCATCTGGCTCTTCGTGCTCGGAGTGTTCTCCGCGATCTATCATCCGATCGGCTCGACGATGCTGGTAAGCCACACAAGTCAACTCGGACGGGATCTCGGGATCAATGGGGTGTGGGGCAATCTCGGTGCGGCCTTCGCTTCAGGAGTGACGGCCCTTCTGGCCGCAAGCCTCGGGTGGCGCGCTGCCTTCATTCTTCCCGGACTCGTTTGCCTCCTTGCCGGCATCGCCTTTGTCCGCCTGGTCCCCGGTGACGGAGACAGTCATGGCAAGTCCGGCAACACTCATGCCGTGATCCCCGTCGTACGCCCGATGACGCTCTTCCTGCTGTTCGCAGCGGCGATCGTGGCGGGCGGCATGACCTTCAACATCACGACGATCGCACTCCCCAAGATCATCGACGAGCGTGCCGGGGCCTCCCTGCCACTTGTCCTGATCGGATCCCTGGCTACGCTCGTGTTTGTCTTCGGGGCGCTGACGCAGCTCCTGATGGGACGCCTGGTCGACCGATACACGCTGCCAAGGATTTTCGTCGGGCTGTCGATCCTGCAACCGCTCGGTCTTGGGCTCGCTGCCATGACGAGCGGAGTTGCCATGCTTGCCGGCTTGGTCCTGGCCATGGCAGCGATTTACGGGCAGGTGGTCGTCAACGATGCAATGGTCGCGCGTTACGTCCCAGCCCAATACAGGGCCAGGGCATTCAGTGTCCGTTACTTCCTCGGATTCACGACGAGCGGCTTGGCCGTCCCGCTCATCGCGCTCCTTCACGGGATGAGCGGGTTCACCCTTGTCCTGAGCGCGGCAGCCACCTTTGGAACGATCATCTTCCTCTGCTCTCTCGGATTCCTTCTTGCCGCGCAGCCGTCCTCAAAGCCAACCAGCCTGCCAGTTGGCTGATACCGTGTGATGACCTCGGGCGGTGCTGAGGATCAGCGCGCCGAACCAGAATCCTGCGCGATGTGCGACTTCCGATCGCCAAGGTCCTCTTGCGTCCATCAACCCTTGTGCATTCCGCGATAGAGCGCCGGCGCCGCAGCGACGAGGAAGATGGACCGGAAGACGTGACAGCAGACGACGAACGCGACCTCGATGCCCATAGCAAAGGCGACGATGGTCATTTCGGCGATGCCACCAGGGGCGAAGGCGAGAAGAAGGGCCGGCACGGACGCATCGACAAATGTCGAGCACAGGGCGGCCGCAGCGAGGGCCGCCAGCAGCATGATCGCCGTCCACGCAAGGCCCTGGACTACGGAGGTGCGCACCTCGTGCCACTGGACACCGGCGAAGCGGGAGCCTGCGACGCAGCCGATGACCACCTGCACGAGTGCGACGAGCCAGGATGGCGGAGGAAGTTGCGTCAGGCCCGTGCCATGCACGAGCGCGCTCAGGATCAACGGCACGACCATGACACCGCCGACCATCTTGAGAGGGAGGCCGATGACGTAGCCAAGGCCGGCGCAACCCAACAGGGCCAACCAGTCGAGCGCGGAAAGCACCTCCGATGCGTGAACGGATTCCATCTTTCCGCCCCCCTCCAGATCGAAGAGAAGGCGAACGGCGAACGGCACCAGGAAGACGACCGTGATGATCCTGGTGGAATGAATAAGAACGAGTTGGCGGATATTCCCGCCATACTGCGCCCCAAGCAGCGTCAGCTCACTCAGTCCGCCGGGTGTCGAGGCGAAGAAGGCCGTTGTCTTGTCGAAGCCGCAAAAGCGGGTGAAGAAGGCCCGGCCAGCCAGCGTGATGAGCACGAGGAACGCGACCAGCGGAAGGACCGCCTCCCACCAATGCACCATCGAGCGGGCTACCTCAGCGGTGAAGGCGCTTCCGGCCATGACCCCGATGACGGGTCGGGCGGCACTGCGGGCGGCACCCGGCAACTTCCAGTCAAGTCCAGCCATGGCGATGACGGCAGCGGCTGTCAGAGACCCAAGTGTCCACGGCAGAGGGAAGCCCAGTTCCCTGAACAGGAATCCCCCCGCGCATCCGGAGACAAAACCGAGGATGGCCCGGGCCGTGGTGCTGCTGGCAAGTTCGCTCAACATCCCAGGACGACCTCTTCCCGACTTGGACAGCTTCGGAGGGTGAAGCGCCCGTAAACCGCTCTCCCCCACCGAGAGAAAGCGGTGCTCGAACCGGCCGACTGCCCGGCCATTCCAATCATGTGCCCCACGTCAAGACGACGCGGTTCCCGCAAAGCCGTCATGTTCGCGGGTCGTATTCCGCGATCGACGTGTCGTACTTCGCCATTGCCTCGGCGGGCAGGAAGGCGCGCTCAATCTCCACCACGGCAGGAAACCCGGTCAGGCTCAGATAGCCCAAGGTCGAGCGGCCCGTCGCCGTGTCCGATGCCATGAAGTCATTGAACGCATCCGCACCGCGGTGCCTGCAATCGTCCAGGAAGCGCTCCATCATGATCTGCGCGACCTTGGCGACCGAGATGTTGTAGGTCGCGACTCCCATTTCGGCATACTCGGCATGTGTGAGCAACGGTCGCACGGCGCCGGCATTGATGTAGATGGGCGTGCCTGGAAATGCCTCCATGACCCTGCGCATCTCCTCACGGGTCTGGAGTGCCACGACCATCAGCATATCGACGCCGGCTGTCAGATAGGCGTCGCAGCGCCGAAGCACTTCATCGACACTTCCACCGACGGCGGCCCTGGAGTCGGTGCGGGCGATGACGACCACATCGGGATCGAGTTTGTCGCGTTCGGCCACGGCAGCGCGGTACTTGCCGACGGCCTCGGGAATCGAGACCACCTCAACCCCGGCCGTGAAGCCGCAGCGCTTCGGGAAGACCTGATCCTCCAGGAAGAAACCCGCCACGCCGGCCGTGATGAACTCGTGCACGGCCCGGGTGGTGTTGATGACATTCCCGAAGCCTGTCTCGCAATCCGCGACCACCGGGATCGAGACGGACTGGCAGATGCGCCGGAGATTATCGACCGCTTCCGTCAGCGTCATCAGGCCGGCATCCGGAAGGCCGAGGATCGTCGCGGCAGCTTGCGATCCCGAGTGGAAGAACAACCGGAAGCCGGCCGCCTCCGTCAACTGGGCGTGATGCGGCGTTGCGCCGGAGATCGCGCAAATCGGGTGGGCCTCTTCTCGAAGCTGCCGCCGCAGTTCCGCGCTCATTCGGCCTTCGACGACCTTGGGCCTGAGATGCATGGACGAACTCCCTCACGTTTAACGACCGCCGTGGTCTGGCACCAAGAAACTCAAGGTGAGGTTATATGTCAACAGATTACTCGATTTCTGCGTCATTTATGCCCGTTTTCACGGATAGGTTCGATAATGTGTTGACAATTATGCTCGCTTCGATAGTTTCCCGGCAAACGTCGGCATGACCTCAACGACCGGCACGAATCAAGAATGGTGAGAGGGAGAACAATGTCGGCACATCGACTACCTGGGACTCTATTCGGCTCTGCCGTCGTCGCGCTCGGCGTGGCAGTCGTCGTCGCCTCGCAACAGATCAAGACCGGCTTTGCCTACGACGTCGTCGGACCGGCCATGTTCTCCAACCTGATCGGCATCGGCCTCACCCTGTCCGGCATCGTGAGCATCATCAGCACGAGGCGTGCCTCGCTCGAAGACCTGCCCGATCAGCCGAAGCTCAACCTTTGGCCCGTGGGACTGATCTCGGCAGCGCTGTTGCTGGAGGCCGCCCTGATCTCGCGCCTTGGCTGGATCCCGGTCGTGGCGACCGTGTTCGTGGCGGGCACCTACGCGTTCGGCGATCGCCGCATCCTATCGAATGCGATCATCGGCCTCGTCCTCGCCACCGTGATCCTGCTGGTCTTCACTCTCGGCCTCGGGATCGATCTGCCGCTCGGGCCGCTGGAACCACTCTTCCAGCGCGACCAATGATGGGAGCCAAGTGATGGAAACACTTGCATTGCTTGCCCAGGGATTCGCTGTCGCGCTCACGCCGGACAACATCATCTGGTCCGTCATCGGCGTGACCCTCGGGACCGCGATCGGCGTCCTGCCCGGGATCGGTCCGGCGACTACGGTCGCGATCCTGATGCCCCTGACGGTGGGTCTGCCACCCGTCTCCGCCTTCATCATGTTCGCGGGCATCTACTACGGTGCACAATACGGCGGCTCGACGACCTCCATCCTGTTGAACACGCCCGGCGAGGCCGGGTCGATGATGACGGCCGTCGATGGCAACGCCATGGCGCGCAGGGGCCGGGGCGCCCAGGCGCTGGCGACTGCCGCGATCGGCTCCTTCGTTGCCGGCACGATCGGGACGATCGGACTGACCTTCGCCGCCCCGCTCCTGGTGGAGATTGCTCTCAAGCTGACGGCACCCGACTACTTCGCCCTCATGGTGCTGTCGCTTGCAACCGTGACAACCATGCTCAGCAACCCGACCGGAGGTGGATCGATCGCCTTCGGGATCGCCTCGCTGTTCTTCGGCCTGCTTCTCGGCACGGTGGGGCTCGATCCCCAGACGGGACAGGCCCGCTTCGCCTTCGGCGTTCCGGAGCTGCTCGATGGCGTCGATACGGTCGTCGTCGCTGTCGGACTCTTCGCCATCGGCGAAACCCTCTACATGGCGGCGACCGACGGCGGAAAGGCCGACAGCCTGCACAAATTGCGCGGCTCGCTCTGGATGAGCCGCGAGGATTGGAGCCGGTCGTGGAAGCCGTGGCTGCGCGGCGCGTTCATCGGCTTTCCCATTGGCGCGATCCCGGCGGGTGGCAGCGAGATCCCGACCGTCCTGTCCTATACGCTCGAGAAGAAGCTCAGCAAGAAGCCGGAGGAGTTCGGTCTCGGCGCGATCGAGGGCGTCGCCGGTCCCGAGGCGGCGAACAATGCATCGGCGGCTGGCGCTCTATCGCCGCTGTTAGCACTGGGCCTTCCCACGTCAAGCACAGCAGCAGTGATGCTTGCGGCCTTCCAGCAGTACGGGCTGCGCCCCGGTCCGCTGCTGTTCGATACGAATCCGAGCCTGATTTGGGGGCTGATCGCAAGTCTCTACATCGGCAACGTCTTCCTGCTCGTTCTCAACCTGCCCATGGCCGGCGTTTGGGTGCGGCTCCTGTCGCTGCCGAAGCCCTGGCTCTATGGCGGCATCCTCGTGCTGTCGTCGCTGGGCGTCTACAGCCTCAACGGCAACGCGGTCGATCTCGTGATCCTGTGGGTTATCGGCATGGTCGGCTTCGTCATGCGGGTCGTCGGGGTGCCGATCGTCCCGTGCGTGCTGGGGCTGATCCTCGGACCGCTCATCGAGCAGCAGTTGCGCCGCTCGCTCGCCATCAGCCAGGGCGACTGGACCGTCTTCGTCACGCACCCGGTCTCGGCGGTCTTCCTGCTGGTGGCGCTTGCGTTCGTGGCATCCCCGATCATTTCCGGCCTGCGAAGGCGGAAGGCCCAATCCGCGGTAGGTCTTACCCAATGACCGGCCTGCCGCGCGACACTTCGATAATCAGTTTCACTGGGAGGACACAATGACCATTACCCGACGGACGGCAATCACGGCGCTTGCGGCTGGTTTCCTTTTCACGGCGGCACCAATCCAGGCTCAGACCATCCGCTCACTCGACATCACCGTGCCGGGCGGCCCGGGCAGCGGCCTTGACCAGGCGGCGCGCGGGATCGAGGAGGCATTGCGGGCTGAAGGTATCAATAACATCAAGGTCAACAACGTGCCGGGTGGCGGCGGCATGATCGCGATCTCGCAGTTCGTGACCACGAAGGAAGGCAACAAGAATGCCGTCGTCGTGCAGGGCGCGGGCACGGTCTTCTTCCCGCTCACGAACAAGACGCCCGTCACCCTGGCCGATGTCCGTCCCCTCGCCCGGCTTGCGGGCGAGTACGAGGTAATCGCCGTCCGCCAGGACTCCGACGTCAAGGACTTCAAGGATCTGATGGCGCGCTTCAAGGCCAACCCCGGCTCGGTCGCCTGGGGCGGCGGCTCGCCCGGGTCGACCGAGAACATCTTCTTTGCCCGTCTCGCCAAGATCGCCGGTCTGTCGCCGAAGCAGGTCAACTTCATCCCGCACCCGAACACGGGCGAGGTTGTCGTCTCGGCTCTAAACGGGCAGGCGACCGTGGTCGGCGGCGGATTGCAGGACTTCAAGACGCAAGTCGAGGCGAAGAAACTGCGGCTGCTCGCCGTCGCCTCGCCCGAGCGGCTTCCCGGCATTGATGTCCCGACCCTGCGTGAACTTGGCTATGACGTGGTGTTCGCCAACTGGCGCGGTGTCTCCGTCCACAAGAGCCTCGATGACAAGTCGGCGACCGCCCTGGCCGATCTGTTCGCCAAGCTCGTCAAGTCGGCGCACTGGAAGAAGATCCTCAACGATCGCGGCTGGCTCGACCTGTACCTGCCCGAGGCGCCGTATCAGGCCTTCATCGCGGACGAGACACGCCAGGCAAAGGAGATCCTGACCGAACTCGGTCTCGCCACGCAGTAACGCTTCGCGGCGGGCGGTCCTTGACCGTCCGCCTCCCCGAACAGTCGGCTCGATGTTCGGGAATGGGCTTGTTCGGTCTCGCCTTCGAGCCGAAGATGCCCAACACATTGGAACGGCAAGGTTCGTCAGTCATGGATGGCTCTGAAACTCGTTTGACGCCTGTCAGTGATGCCGCGGAGGCGAGCCAGACACTGGCCGAGCAGCTTTTCCATCGCCTGACGGACGCCATCCTCCAGGGTGAGCTGCCGCTCGGGTCGAAGATCAGCGAGCCGGTTCTCGCCCAGCGCTACGGTGTCAGCCGCGGCCCCCTGCGCGAGGCCTTGCACCGGCTGCAAGAGCGCCACCTGATTACCCGCGTCCCGAACCAGGGCCCGCGGGTGGTCGAGGCGACGCGCGAGATGCTGCAATCGATCTATGGCGTACGCGAGGTCCTCGAAGGCCTTGCTGCCCGCGAGGCGGCGCGGAACATGACCGCGGACGACATCGAGGCACTCGCCGAGGGCGTGCACCGCCACGAGGCGGAAATCGCCGGGCTTCAGCCCGGCGTACACAACGCGCTGGGCGCCGCCGATCGGGATTTCCACTTCCGGATCGCGCGGGCGAGCGGAAACCCGCTCCTGATCGAGTATCTCTGCAATCAGTTCTATCCGCTGCTGAGGCTCTACCGCAGCCGCAGCGACAGCATCGCTCTCCGGAGCCGCGCACTCGTCGAGCACAAGCGCATCCTCGATGCGATCCGGGATCGGGATCCCGAGTTGGCCGAGATCATGATGCGGCGGCACATCCGAAGCGCGGGGGAACGCAGGGCGGAGGCGATGGCCTTCGACGCGTCTGTCGATCAGCAACCCCGTGCCGGAACGCGGCGCAGGACAAGGGCCTGAACCAGGCACATGCCGATATTCAAGGGAACCCAATGGAAGCGAACGGCACCGACAAAGAGCCTGTCATTCGGACCATTGCGATGCCCTCGGACACCAATCCGGCCGGCGATATCTTCGGCGGCTGGCTGATGTCTCAGATGGACCTGGCCGCCGGCAACGCCGCAGCCCGGCGGGCCCGCGGGCGCTGCGTGACCGTCGCGGTCGACGGCATGGTGTTCCACACCCCGGTTCATGTCGGCGACGAGGTCTCGGTCTACGCCGACCTGATCTCCACGGGGCGCACCTCCATGAAGTTCCGGGTCGAGGCCTGGCGGCGATCCCGCGATGGTGACGAACAGATCAAAGTGACTGAGGCAGTCTTTGCGTTCGTTGCCATCGATAGCGGCTCCCGTCCCCGCCCATTACCGCCCGGTTGAGCCCAATCCGCATGTCGCCCCTTGCTCGTCCGTTGCGGGTCAGGCAGTGAAGTCCATTCACTTTTCGGGATGTCCGGTTACGTGAGAAATGCTGCCCTCAGGCTAGCGTCGCATGTGTGCCAGAACCAGACCATCGCAATCGTTCGGCAGGATTCCGCCCCTTCACATCTTCGGCTGATTGCTCCAGCAGAGTGCATCTGTCATTTCTTGTCGGAAGCAGAACCAGCGGAGCTCGGATCTTGTTCACGGGCCTTCCGCCACGCCAGGAAGTCGTTGTACAGGCGCTCGCGCGCCGCCGCGTCCGGCAGAGGACAAACGCCTTGTGCCCCCGTAAACTCCTCGAACGCACGATGCTCTTCAGCCAACTGAGCTCTGCGCGCGAGCAGGATCTCGGTCGGCTTGAAGCGTTTCCAACCAAGCGCTTGCTCGGCCGGATCAATTCTGCTGCCGGCGGGCTTCTGGAACTCGTCAAGCAAATAGCTCGAAAGAGCCTCACTTAAATCCGCGATACGCTCGTAATGAGCGCTACCCTCTGGCCAGTTGCGGAGAGCGAGCACACGATTGACTGCGATGGTCTCGACCTGTTGCCCCTGATTGACAAGGTAAGGATATTCCTCGCCCGTAAACTGGCTTGGAGCATAATGGACAATAAGCTCTTCCAGTGGAGAGGCGAGCGTCTCAAACGAGACGGGTACGAGGTGAAAGTCTCCGTCGGATTCGAAGGCGAGAACGTCCTTCGAAGTGTCTGAGGCAAGCAGCACCATCGCTTGGATCTCGTTCGATCGGAGACGCAGTGATGCTGGGAACGGGTCGTAGCTCGTGAACTCTGCTTTAATGCCAAGCTTGTCGAAAATCAGCCGTGCCGTCAGGGAGCTGCCGCTCCCCGGTGGGCCGATGTTGATCTTACGCCCGTTGAGGTCATGAATGGACGTGATATCGCGTCGGGCCAAGATGTGCAGTCGCTGGCTTGGAACCCGGAAAAGGTAGCGAAGGTGCTCACGAGCGCCCGCTCGCACCTGGCGAGGCAGGGACTCAATGACATCCGTTGGGATGAGCGCGACATCGATGCCGGGATTGTGGAGGAGCGTGCGAAGGTCTTGCTCTGGTCCCTGGCTCCTCCCGAGCCGGAGCCGGTTGCGCGCAAGGGCGGTGGCAAGATCAACGATGAGGCGGTCATCAGCGTGTCCATCCCCACCCACGAGGAAAGTGAACGGGGGCTGCTCGCGTGTCTGCACCGGAGCTTGGTGGGATGCTGCCTTCGAGACAGGCGGGGCGCGCTTGGGAGCAGCGTCCCTGGCCCGCCCGACAGCCGCCACAGTGTGCGGAACCTCGTTGGAGCACCCCTCCAAGCTCAAACAAAGAGCTGCCGCCACGAGCAGCCATACGGGACGAAACATGACAGTGCCCCCGGTGATCCCCAGCCCTGTCGTAGGTTCAGGAGCCATGTTGATCAGCGTGGGCGGTGCCGTCTACGGCGCTGGACCACTTGAAAGGCAATCATTCAGTTCATGGTTAATGGGCTGGAAACGCAAACACTTAGGCTGAGCAATCCCGCAAAGGTCAGCTTGGGGTCAGCCTTTCGCGTTCCGACCGCTCAACGAACGTCAGCTCTCAAGCGCTGAAGCAGACCAAGCGTTCACGTCTCAGGAGCGCCATGAGGAGACACTTCGGGATCACTGTAACCCACACGCCAAATTCTTCCGCAAACAGTCTGTTTCTAGGCAGCAAGCCTAGAAACAGGTTAGGATTTGCATGGCCCGTCCCGCCAAACGATCTCGAACTGCTTACTGGGCGCGAGAGGCATTGGTATCGGTCTGTCACGCAGATCCGATTACGGTTCAGGCGGTCTCTGGAATCCGCGCGATAACCTTGATCTCGAAGTCGAAGCCTGCGAGCCAGTTCACCCCGACAGCGGTCCAGTTGGGATAAGGTTCTTGGGGGAACACCTTGTCTTTGATAGACATGATAACACCGAACTGTGAGGCGGGGTCGGTATGGAACGTCGTCACGTCGACGATGTCGTCGAACGTGCAGCCGGCCGCTTTCAGAACCTCGCCAAGATTCTCAAATGCAAGCTGAACCTGCTTTTCGAACGCAGGCTCGGGCGAGCCGTCCTCACGACTTCCGACCTGCCCAGAGATGAAGATCAGATCACCCGAGCGGATGGCAGCGGAGTAACGGTTGATCTCGTAAAGCGCCTGCCGACCAGCAGGGAAGATCGCGTTGCGCTTGGACATGCATTTTCTCCTTTTCCAGACAAGACGAGGCTTTCTCTACGCCCATGGAACGACGTCTCGTCCCGATTTACGGTCGGGATCTGCCATCCATGTTCGTCTTGTATGTCTATGTACCTAACCTCCAGTTGCGTGATTAGACGTTGAAATCGGTATGGGTTGATGCAAAATTGCCATCAATGACACGCCCCTCCCTCAATGATCTCACCGCCTTTATGGCCGTCGCCACCCATCGCAGCTTTCGCCGCGCAGCGGATGAACTCGGCACGGCGCCATCCACGTTGAGCCACGCGATGCGGGGCCTCGAGGATCGACTGGGCGTGCGCTTGCTCAACCGCACGACCCGTAGCGTCTCGCCGACCGAGGCCGGACTCGAATTGCTGAGCCGTTTGCAAGCAGCGCTCACTTCGCTGGATGAGGCGTTGGACGCGGTGGCCTCCTTTCGTGGCAATGTGGCAGGGACGGTCCGGATCAACGCGCCACGTGTGGCCGCGGCCGTTCTCGTGCGCGATATCCTCCCGCGCATGGCGGAACGCTTTCCCGATGTGACGGTAGACGTTGTCGTCGAGGGACGACTGATCGATATCGTATCAGGCGGCTTTGATGCTGGCGTGCGCCTTATCGGATCAATCCCCAAGGACATGGTTGTGGTGCCTCTAGCCAGCCCGATGCGGTTCGTCTGCGTCGCATCACCGGCCTATCTTGATCGCGCCGGGGAGCCGGAAACCCCAGAGGACTTGCAGCATCATCGCTGCATCGGCCACCGCATGCCCAGCGGCAAGCTGTACCGATGGGAGTTCGAGCGGGCTGGGCAAGAGTTGACGGTCAATGCAAACGGACCTGTGGTTCTCGATGATGAGGACCTGATGGTGGAAGCGGCCGTGCAGGGATTGGGTATTGCGTATGTGCCGAACTGGGCTGCCGAAGCCGCCATCGCGGAGGGGCGATTGCGCCGGGTCCTGTCCGCGTGGATGCACGAGCCGGAACGAGTGGGCGTCTACTACCCAGGGCATCGAGCCGTCCCGCCGGCACTGCGGGCATTCCTTGATGTCGTCAGGGACGTCAGGCAAATTAAGTAGCGGATCCCCTCATACGATCACCTGGAGGTCTGCACCAGGTCAAAGAGTAACGAACAGCAAATGAAATGGAGGTCCGCTTGCCGCATCATGAGCTGATCAAGGCGTTTCTTCCGAGAAGTGCCATTAGGAGACCTTCCAGGCTCACATTCACCGTCAGGCTGAGCTCCAATTTTATCGAGGAAGATTTCGCGCGTAAGGCCGTTTATGGAACGAAGCTTGCGCTAGTGGTCCCAATCTCGTGCTTGAGTGCACGACGGCCCTTTGGCTTGGAGCCTCAACCCTGGACTGCACTGGTCGTTCCGCCATTTAATTCGTAACGTAGCAGGGTTGGCAACGATACTCCTTATGCGTCTTGCGCTTTCCAGATGGGGAGGAAACAGATGGCAGAGAGTGTTTACAAGGTCATCGAACTTGTAGGAACAAGCACTGAATCCTGGGAAAAAGCAGCCAGCGCAGCCGTCGAGCGCGCGGCGGAAACCTTGCGCGATCTTCGTGTTGCTGAGGTCGTCGAGCAAGACATCAGCATCAACGAGGGAAAAGTGGAATTCTACCGCGTGAAGCTGAAACTATCCTTCAAATACGAAGCCGCTGACTGAGTTCTCTTGCAAACCTGACGAGCGATGGCGGAGGCGCGAGCGGTTCCACCATCGCCGTCGCTATTTCAGCCCGGCTAGTTCTTACATGGCCTGATTCAAAGACAACGGAGAGCGCCGCGCTGGCACTCTTTTGTTTTTAAGGCAGGCATTCTTCCAAGGATCTCCTATAGCTGGAGAGCAGAGCCCCGAGATCCGCACCACCGAGCCCCTGACCAATGATCCAACTCTCCAGGTCGCTCACGGCCTGCCCATTGGTCTAGGGGCTGGCATGTCGGGTCACTCCGCCGGTGCCGGCGATCTCATTAGGAGCGTCCGGCATCTCTGCCATCGCGGCCCGCAGGCGCTTGTCATACGCAGTAGCCAGATCGTGCAGGGCTGCGGCCGTGTCCCCAGCGAAGGAGGAGCCGTGCATCAGGGCCAGGGTGCGTGGCGCAAGATCAGCCAGTCGGCGAACCGTCGGCGCAATGCTCGGGCCAAGGCTCGTGTCGTAGAAGATGTCCTCGGCCGCGAGCGCCGGGCCCACGATGTCGCTCTTCGTGATCGCCGGACCATTGCCCAGATGTGTGAAGAGATCGCCGCAGAACAGCGTCCGGCTGGTCTCCTCGTAGATCACTCCGGCATCCCAGCCGTGTGGCACATGAGGCGTGTCGATGTAGCGGATCCGCTTGCCGCCGATGTCGATCACCTCGCCGTTCGACAGCACGCGCGGCGGGCGATCCGCCATGTCGTTCAGCGATACGAGACACCCCGTCATGCCATGCGCAACCTGCGCGTTCGGGGCCACGGCCAGCCACTCGTTCATGGCGCCGCATTCGTCGGCCTCGTAGTGGCCGAACGTGATCCAGCGCAGATCCTGGACGGGCATGATCCGTGACACGGCTTCGGACACGAGCGGGAACATCTTGCGCAGGCCCGTGTGGAACAGCAGCGGCTCTTCCCCGAGGACAAGGAACTGATTGAACGTGAAGCCAGCCGGCGGCACGATGTCGGGCACGTAGGTCGAGAGGCGGTAGATGCGATCGCCGATCTCATCGATGCGAGTTTCCATCGGACTGCTCCCTGGTCTGCCCCTGCGCCAGCAGGGATTAGAACCGGCTTTCCGTCCGGAAATGCGGCAGGCACGGTCAATTCCAGGCGACTTCCGACTGCTCCCGTTTTAGGTCGTGGCGCAGCCAGCAACAGGGTATGATCCGGTCGACACGTCACCACGCGCCATTCCATCGGGAGGAAGCCGACGATGTCCCGCCGCAAGCACCAACGACGCCTGGAGGAGCACTACAGAAACCAGCTCGCCCCATGGCTGGTCGGTTCCGCGGGAGTGTGCGTCCTGCTGATGCTGGCCATCTACGTCGCCACCATGCCCCTGTGAACCCGCACGGCTTGAACAACCCTGACCTGTCCGCCGAATGGATACCCGGGCCCTGTTATGTCCTCGAGCTGGGTGACAGCTCCGGCTGACCAAGGAACAGCGCAACCGCGTGCAGGAGCTCCATGCCGCGATGCAGGCCGAGGCCATTCCACTGGGCGAGCGCCTGATCACGCCGCAAGCCGACCCCGATCGCCAGTTCGCCAGCAAATCAGTTACGCCTGCGAGCCTGCAAGCGGCCACGGCGGAGATCGGTGCCACGCAAGGCGCCCTGCGGCTCGCGCACCTGCACTATCACCCCTCACTGCGTGGCTATCAGGCATCGGAGGGTCACGGGCACGGTTCCAAGGGCCACCACTAAGGCGTCATCGGCACCCGACGGTGAATGCTTTGCCCCCCATCATGCTGATGCCCGCCGCCGCGTGAAGGGTCGAGAGCGAATATCTGGACCGGGTCAAAGACAGCCTTTGGGCGCAGCCATGTAAAGGTCTGCTGGCTGCATCATTGCAGAAGTTCCTTGTACTTCGGGAACGTGCCATTTCCGGTCTTTTGAGAACTCATGAAATCTAAGCAGATGACCTTTCCGTTATTCAGAGTGATGGCCAGAAGGCCGCCCTCAGCGGTACGACGGTGGCGCTCGTGTTCGCCCCGGGGCATACGGAGGCACGTTTTGGCTGTTCTTCCCCGTCCAGGACAACGGCAAGCCGCTGATGGTGGCCTATTCGGCCGGAATGGCATTCAACCCCGTCAGCACGGTCCAACTCCCAGACCGACATCAACCCTCAGTGTCCGATGGTCGACATGGCCAGAACCCTGGACGCGCCTGTTGCCATGTCGAACCGCTCCGAGTTCGCCAACGCGGTGAACAGGATCCGGCAACGAGGGCCAACTAGCCATGAGCCGGACCGGGCACCTGCGCCCGATCCGGCCCGTTCTGCCTCACTGGGCCCCGGCAACTCCGAGCACGGTGGTGAGAACGATCTTCTTCACCGTGAGATTGCTCTGGGGGTCGGTATCCATCCACTCATCGAGCGAGTGGAAGCGGTCCGCCTTGCCAGTGCGCGGGATCGTGAGCGCGGGAATGCCGAGGCTCATCGGCATGTTGGAATCGGTCGAGGCGCATTCATAGGCGGGCGGGATTCCATTCGCCTGGAAGGCGGCCGTCGCGATCTGCACGATGTCCTGCTTTGCGTCCGTTTGCCCGGCTGGCCGGTCACCGATGAGCTTGATATCGGCCGACACCGATCCTTGCTTGGTGGACCGGGCGAAGTTCTCCGTCTCCAGGGACTGATTCACGATGGTCAGGAAGCGCTTCTCGAGGCGGTCCAGCTCCTTCGCGTCCACGGAGCGCATGTCGAACTCCATCCAGACCTCGTTCGGGATCGAGTTGACGGACGTCCCCCCGCCCGTGACGCTCGCGGCGTATGTGGTCTTCGGCTGGGTGGGCGTCTGGACCTTGTAGAACTCGACCACCGTCTGGGCCATGGCGGTCATGGGATTGACGAGCCCGAACGCTTGGTAGCTGTGCCCGCCTGGGCCCTTGTACGTCACCCGGTAGCGCTTCGATCCGACCCCGCAGTTCGTGATCGTGGGCGTGCCGCCGCCATCGAGCGAGAAGAAGTACTTGGCCTGGTCCTTGTACTTGCCCTCCGTGAAGAAGTAGCGCACGCCGCGCAGGTCCCCCGGGCCCTCCTCGCCGACGGTGCCCAGGAAGACGATGTCGCTCTTCGTCTTGATCCCGGCCGCGTCCATCGCCCGGACGATGCTAAGCAGGGTGGCAAGACCAGCGCTGTCATCGCTGATGCCGGGAGCGGCCAGGCGGCTGCCATCCCGCTTGACCTTGACGTCCGTTCCCTCGGGGAAAACGGTGTCGAGATGGGCGGACACGACCACCAGCGGACCGCCTCCGGTGCCCTTGCGCACGCCCATGGCATTGCCCTCCTTGTCGATCTCGACGTCGCTCAGGCCATGGGCCTTGAGCATCTCCATGTAGGCTTTTGCGCGCTCCTGCTCCTTGAACGGCGGAGCGGGGATTTCGGTCAGCTTGATGACTTCGCTGATCCAGCGGTCATGGTCCTTCTGAAGCGCGTCGACCGCCGCCTTGAAGAACTGGCTGTCCACGATGCGCTTCACGGTCTCGCTGTGCGCCGGGGCGACGTCTTGAGCAATGGCCGGGCCTGCAATCAAAGTTCCGACCACCAGAGCGTGTCCCAGTTTCCTTAGAGTCGAATGCATCGATTACTTCCTCCTGGTTGTTCAGTGCTGGGATCAGCACTGATGGAAAAAGGCAAACGAGTGGGAGCTTTGTTTAGCTCTCTGCGAGGGAAATCGCGAGCGATCGTCGCTGAACAACGTATGCGGGCAGAAGAGCCAAAACCCATCCTGTGGCTAGGATGCTGGCTGCGATGAGGTACTCGCTTGAGGCGAGTGTCGGGGAAAGCTCCACGCCTGTATCAGCGGCAAGCCACTGGCTTACTCCGTATGAGAGCCCATATCCGGCCCCAAGGCCGAGCAACACACCGGCGAGCACCAACGTGGCGGTAAAGCCCCAAGCAATGGCAGCAATGAAGAGTCGAGGAGCGCCTAGAGCCCTCAGGGTGATGAGCTGTGGTACGAGAAACCGAAACAACAATAGTACACCCATCACGATGGCCATTAAGACCAGCGCTTGTGTGACGATGGCTAGCAGGCTCATGAGCTGGCGCAAGTCGCCCATCACAGAATAAAGACGGGCCAGCGCTTCGGCGGGAAAGAATGCCATGGACTCGTTGGTCGTATAGGCATTGCGAAGCTGATACGCGGCGGCGATCGTAGTAGGTCTAACCACGGCCGCCGGGACGCCGGGCGTCCGGGCTGGATCGAAGGGCGGGCCGACCGCTTCGCTGCCTTCCTCGTGGCCATTGGGGAGTGAATGGAGCTGCCAAACGAGCTCTACCGGCATCATGATGGCGCTATCCCACGGCGAGCCTGTCGGCTTCATCCGGCCTACGACCGTGATCATTGCACCATGCTCGTGAGGATCAGTGTCTTCCTCCGGGTTGCCGTCGCGTGGTATGCCGTGCGTCGGCCGGAAAGTCTCCCCAACTTTCACGGGCGAGGCAGCTCCTACAACCGCCTCCTCTCGACCGGCGAAAACTCGGCCTTCCTGCAATTCGTTCGATAAATGAGTGACGAGCTGGCTTGTTGTTCCAACAATGGGCGCGCCGCGGTGGCTGTCTCCGAAGCCGATTGGAGCCACAAACGCCGCCCGTTTGTCGTTTAAGAGTCGCACCGTTACGTCTGGCGGGAGCAGTTTGGTCGTTCCAGGGCGCAGAAACACAGCGGTAAGCAAGACATCGGTTTGGCTCCCAGGGGCTGCCACGATCAGATCGAAGCGGTCGGCCGCACGGGCGCTGCCGGTGCGCAAGGCCCGTTCTTGCGAAACGAGCGCTACCGCAAGGCTGACACCTGCTGCAACAAGGAAGACGAACGCGAGGGCGGCCCAGCGATGCCGAACGAGGAACGCACGTACAATGGGCCAGGGATTCATGCGAGGTCTCCCGCTCGGAGCCCAAGGAAAGGATCCACGGCAGGCGGGCCAATCCGCCCAGCCTTCAATGAAATCACCTCATGTGCCCGTGAAACGAGCAGGTCATCATGAGTGACACATACGACGGCCTTCCCCTGTCCGGCGAGGGCCTCGAGTGTCCCGGCGACCGAGGCGGCGTTTGTGCGATCGAGGCTGGCGGTCGGTTCGTCCGCGAGGATGATCGCAGGGTCCATCAGGAGAGCGCGGGCAATGGCGACCCGCTGCCGCTCGCCACGGGACAGACGCGACGTCGGAACGGAACGCTCCAGCAATCCGAAATCGCGAATAAGCGTGCGGGCCCGTTCGCGCAGGATCGAAGGAACCCGATAGTGACCGAACAGCGCCGGCGTTGTGACATTCTCGAGCACGGTGAGTTCGTCGATGAGGCGAAAATCCTGAAACACCATTCCGCAGTTGTGACGGCGCCATGCGTCACGAGCGCTCTCCCCTAAGGAGCTGACGATCACGCCACCATGACGAATCTCGCCTGAACTCGGAACGAGAATGCCCGCGATGCAATGCAGGAGGGTTGTTTTTCCAGAACCCGATGGGCCGACGATAGCGGTAACTTGACCGGGTTTGAACTGCGCAGTGATGCCGGACAGAGCATTGAACCGGTCGCCAGTCGCGTCGCAGAAGGAGACCCCAAGCTGGAAGACTGAAATCCCAACCTCAGCGTCATGCGGGTTCACGCACCCACCCTCTGGAAGTCTGCGTCTGTCAGCCTGACCTTACTGACGAAGCCAGTCGTCGGGTCAGTCGCAGGACCAACCTCGAGCGTTCCCTGCACAAGGATGAGTGTCCCAGGCGCAGCCATCTCCTGCCTAGTACGCATGCGCACAAACACGATCGAGTCGATCCATTCACCCTCCGACGCACAGAAGGGGCAGGTCTCGACCGGTGTGTTCGACAAGATGAAGAAGTCGGAATCGACCTTGAGATGGGGTGCCATGAAACCCTGCATGGCGATGCGTGTACCCTTCAGCGCATCTGCGCGTGGGGAGAAGGACCCGTCGTGATTATAGAGTTCGCCCATGCGGATCCTGGTCGCGGCTAAACTCGCTTTTGGAAGAAGTCCGGCCGCCAGGGCGGCCGTGAGGAGAGTTCGTCGGGTCACCATTGCAAGTATGCCTCCTGACACGCTTCGCTCAGGTTGACGGCTGGGCGAGAAACCTGCCCAAACTAGCCCGCTATTGTGATTAGACCCACCACTCGTAGATTAGTTCAATGAACTTGAGCCTATCCTTAGCGACCGAGGTGTCAACGGCCATAGACTCGATTAAGGCCTTCACAGATGGGTTTGCACGCATGGGGATAAGACATCGCTGCCATGCCTTGATCGAGCGTAGCAGCAGTACCTCCTATGGCGAGCAGGAATGACGAGCCATACCGCTGCCCGAGGTCACATAATGATACTTTACTTCATAGTTCGTTGGATCCACACGCCTGTGATAGTCAGCATCAAGCTTGGACTACATAGCTAGTTTGGCTGATCCAGCAGCATGTCGGCTGTGGTCCAATCGAGAGGTTTCCTATTCATTGCCCCCACGCGCACTTTGGAAGGTCCGCTGTGGGTCACGCACTGAAATTCCTGGCTCCTTCGGAACGTCCGGTTACGTGAGGATTGCTGCCCTCAGCCTAACGTCTCAAGTGTGCCAGATCCGGACCTATGAACAGGGCTGCATGGAGTTTGCGATTCAGGCCGACTTTACAATCCTAATTTCGCCTGCTGCTGCTGGCGGCTGAAGCAGAAGCTGGGAAGTCCTTCGCCCATGATCACGCTTCAATCAGTCCGTTGCGGATCGCGTAGCGGATCAGGGCCGCGGTCGTGTCGAGGTTGAGCTTGCGCAGGGCCAGGGCGCGGTGGGTCTCGACGGTCTTGGTGCTGATGCTGAGAATGTCCGCGATCTGCTTGTTGGTCTTGCCCTCGGCGATCAGTTGCACCACGGCCTTCTCACGCGCGCTCAGCGCCGACTCATGTGTGCAGCCCTTCGCCAGATAAGTCTCGAGCAGGGTCTGCGAGACCTTGCCGGTGAAGAACGGCTTGTGGGCGGCCAGGCTCTCCACCGCCGAGATCAGGAACTGCCTGGCGTCGGACTTGAGCAGGAAGCCGCGGGCGCCCGCCTCGAGGACATCCCTGACCAAGCTGTCGGTGTCGTGCATGGTGAAGATCAGCACCTCGACGCCGGGGAGACGCCCCCGGATCTGGCGGGTCGCCTCGACCCCGTTCACCAGCGGCAGCGCATAGTCGAGGATCACGACGTCAGGCCGGATGGCCAGGGCCTGATCGATGGCCTGCTTGCCGTCCCGAGCCTCGCCGACCACCTCCCAGCCCTCATGGGATTCCAGGATGGTGCGGACGCCGGAGCGGACCACGTCATGATCGTCGGCGATCAGGATGCGCGTCATCGCGAGATTCCCTCCCGCGCGCCCGGTTAGCGGCCGATCCGGTATGCCCGGGTGCCACGGCAGGATACACCGCCCCGCAGCCGGACCCACCTGGGCATAACCCTGAATCTGCCGGAGGCAGACCCTGAATTCTCAGGAGAGGGTCTCCTTATCTGCCTTGGCCGGGCCTGACGGCCACGGCATCCGCAAGCGCCTGGCAAGCGGCAATGCCCGGCCCGCCAAACCCTGAGCCGCTTCCTGGCGACTTGGCATCGGCATGAGCCCACTAGGTGACCATCCGTCCCCTCCTGGTTTGGCGTCCGGCCGGCATTGCCGATGGGAAGCAGGAATCAGGGTCTTCATCCATCAGTTTCAGGGTTGACCCTAATAGCTCGATGACTGCGCGCTGGATGATACTGCGGGCTCGCCAGGCGGGAGCAGTGCTCATGTCGCAAGCCACACTCCGACACCATCAGAGCCACGAGCGAACGGATCATCCCTATGCCGACATGATCCGGATTTCCGGCGGCACGTTCCGGATGGGCTCGGACCGGCACTATCCCGAAGAGGCGCCGGTTCATCGCGTCACCGTCGACGGCTTCCGGATCGATAGGGCACCGGTCACGAACCGCCAATTCCGCGACTTCGTCCGCGCCACCGGGCACGTCACGGTCGCGGAGATCGCGCCCGACCCGAAGGAGTATCCCGGCGCCCTGCCGCACCTACTCCATGCCGGCTCGCTCGTGTTCAGCCCGCCGGATTATCCGGTCGATCTCCATCACTTCAGCCAATGGTGGGCGTTCAAGCCCAGGGTGAACTGGCGCCGTCCCTATGGCCCGGGCTCGTCGATCAAGGGCCTGGACGAGCATCCGGTCGTACACGTCGCCTATGCCGATGCGGCGGCCTATGCCCGCTGGGCGGGCAAGGACCTGCCAACCGAGGCCGAATGGGAATTCGCGGCGCGCGGTGGACGGGACCAGGCGGAGTTTGCCTGGGGCGACGAGCTCACACCGGACGGACGCCAGATGGCCAACACCTGGCAGGGCGCCTTTCCATTCCAGAACACGCGTCTCGACGGCTTCGAGCGCACCTCGCCCGTCACCGCCTTCCCGCCCAACGGCTACGGCCTCTACGACATGATCGGCAATGTCTGGGAATGGACCAGCGACTTCTACACGCCGAAACACCCGGCCGATGCCCCGAAGGCCTGCTGCATTCCCGAGAACCCGCGCGGCGGCCGCGAGGACCAGAGCTACGCGCCCTGCGAGCCCGGGATCCGAATTCCACGCCGGGTGCTCAAGGGCGGCTCGCACCTGTGCGCGCCCAACTACTGTCGCCGCTACCGTCCGGCAGCGCGTCACCCGCAGCCGGTCGACACCTCGACGAGCCATGTCGGCTTCCGCTGCATCATCAGAGAGAGGAAGATCCCATGAACAGTGATCGTGCATCCTCACAAGCGCCCGGCGGACGATGCCGCCTCCGGCGCATGCGGGCCAAGGCTGCCCTGATCGGGGCCACGGCCCTGGTCTCGGCGACGATGGCGGCTCCGGCCGTCGCGCAGGCCCCGACGCAGAAGCCCAACATCCTGTTCATCATGGGCGACGACATCGGCTGGATGCAGCCGAGCATCTACCACCAGGGCCTGATGGTCGGCGAAACGCCGAACATCGACCGCATCGGCCGGGAAGGTGCGAAGTTCATGACCTACTATGCCGAGCAGAGCTGCACGGCGGGGCGCAACGCCTTCTTCACCGGCATGCATCCGCTCAGGACCGGCATGATCCCGCCGCAACTGCCCGGCAGCCCGTCCTACCTGCGGCCCGGCACGCCCGCCCTCGCCAAGTTCCTGCTCGATCTCGGCTACACCACCGGCGAGTTCGGCAAGAACCACCTCGGCGACCACACCGATGCGCTGCCGACGGCGCACGGGTTCCAGGAATACTGGGGCTACCTCTACCACCTCGACGCCATGCAGGGGGTGAGCTTCCCCGACATCAACAAGACGCCGACCGAGCAGACGGTCGCGCCGGTCTGCCGCAGCACGCCGATCCCCGGGCTGCCGCTGAATCCCGCGGCGGTCGATCCCGCGACCACCCCGTGCCTGACGCCGCCGCGTCCAGTGCTCTGGTGCAGGTCGTCCGACGGAACCGCGGCGAACCAGACCTGCAAGGATGAAGGGCCGCTGACGCTCGAGCGCTCGAAGACCGTGGACGAGGAGATCTCGGCCAAGCTCATCGACTTCCTCGACCGCAACGACCCCGAGAAGACCAAGAAGCCGTTCTTCGCCTGGTACAACCCCGCGCGCATGCACGTCACGACCGTGTTGCCGGACAAGTACATGGCCATGGTGGGCGAGCCCGGCGGCAAGGACTGGGGCGTCAATGAAGCCGGCATGAAGCAGATGGATGACAACATCGGCTACGTGTTGAAGAAGCTCGAGGAGATGGGCGAACTCGACAACACGATCGTCGTGTTCACCACCGACAACGGTGCCGAGACGATCACCTTCCCCGACGGCGGCACCACCCCCTTCAAGGGCGGCAAGCTGTCGACCTGGGAGGGCGGCATGCGCGCCCCGCTGGTCGTGCGCTGGCCGGGGCACATCGAGCCGGGAACGGTCAAGAACGACATCTTCGCGTCCCTCGACTGGTTGCCCACGTTCGTCGACATCGCTGGCGGCGCCAAGGGCAACGAGCTGAAGGCCCAGATCGAGCGGGGCGAGTATCCCGGGATCGTCAGGACGACGCTCGATGGCGTCAATCAGCGCGCCTACCTGGAAGGCCGATCGGACAAGTCGGCCCGCGACACCTTCTTCTATTACTCCGGCAAAGACCCATCCGCGGTGCGCTACAAGAACTGGAAGATCTACTTCGCGATGGTGTCCGATGCGCCGACCGGGTTCCTCACCGGCGTCGTCCCCTACCACTGGAGCCAGGTCGTCAACATCAAGCGCGATCCCTTCGAGACGTCGATCGGGCAGCAGGCGAAGACGCTCTTTGGCATGGCGGGCGCCCTCGCAGGACCGGCCACGGCCTACATCTATGACTGGAACCTCCTGCCGATCGGCCAGGCGCTCTGGCTGAGAGAACTGGAAACCTACCGGAAGTTCCCGCCGATGCAGGACCCGGCGAGCTACAACCTCGAGCAGGTGATGGAACAGCTCAAGAGGCCGGCGGCGACCCCGGGCCAGTGACCTGAGACGAAGCCGCAAGCCAGGACGACCCGCAGGTCGCATCAATTAGACCTGCGGGACGCGATGGGACAGAGCATCGACCAGAAGCCCGGCACGTCCGTGCTCAGCTTCAAGGTCAACGTCAAGTAGCCGAGGACGTTTGACGGGCCGCTTGTCGGCTTCGACCAAAGACGCCGAGGTCTTGCGGCCCCGGCGTCCGCAGGGGATCGAGAATCGGAGGGCTGAACATGACTGGATCGTTAAGGCGTTTGTCTCTTGTGCTTGGTGCACTTCTCGCTGGAGCACTCGCAGGGGCATCGGTCGCGCAGGAGCCGCAACATTTTAGTCCCAAGGGAAAGATGCCCTCGCGATACACGGTCGAGGCCCAACAACAGCAGCGACGGATTTTGCCGCTTGCCGACAAGCAGGACTTCCAAGAAGCGAAACGTGGCTTTATCGCTGCACCATCCTACCGCAAGATCATGAACGACGAGGGCGGGGTCGCCTGGGATATTGATAACTGGGCCTTCCTCCTGGCCGGGAAGGATTACGACAGCATCCATCCATCCTTGCAGCGTCAGGCACTGCTCAATATGGAATATGGCCTGTACGAGGTCGTGCCGGGCATCTACCAGGTGCGCGGGTTCGACCTCGCAAACATCTCGTTTGTCCGGGGTAATACCGGCTGGATCGTGATTGATCCGCTGACGGTCAAAGAGACATCGCGTGCTGCTCTCAGGTTCATCAACGAGAGGCTCGGCGAGCGCCCCGTCGTGGCAGTGATCATATCGCATTCCCATGCCGACCATTTCGGCGGTATCCGAGGTGTCGTGGATGACGCCGCACTGGCAGCCGGGAGGGTGCAAATCATTGCCCCCAAGGGGTTCCTCAACGAGGCAATCGCCGAGAACCTCTATGCCGGCAACGCGATGACCCGTCGCAAGAGCTATACGTACGGTGACCTTGTGCCGCCAAGCCCTTACGGCCAGGTGGATGCATCGATCGGCAAGGCCGCTGCGAGTGGCGATGTCGGCATCCTGCCCCCAACCAAGAGCATCGAACAGCCGATCGAGGAGCTGACAATCGACGGCGTGCGGATGGTTTTTCAGAACACTCCGGGGACTGAAGCGCCCGCGGAGATGAATACCTGGTTTCCGGATCACAAGGCATTCTGGGCTGCCGAGAACATCGTCAGCAGCCTGCACAACATCTTGACCCTGCGGGGAGCGCCGGTTCGTGATGCACTGGCCTGGTCGCATTACATTAACGTCGCGCTCTATGAGTTTGGGGATCAGGCCGAAGTGTTGTTTGCATCGCACAGTTGGCCGCGTTGGGGAAAGGAGCGGATCGCCGAGGTGATGCGCGGACAACGCGACATGTATGCGAACCTGAACAATCAGGTGCTGCACTTGGCCAACAGTGGCGTGACGATCAACCAGATCCACAATGTCTACGAGCCGCCTAAAAGTTTGCAGGAGCTATGGTACGACCGCGGTTATCACGGCTCCTACCTGCACAACAGCCGTGCCGTGATCCAACGCTATCTCGGCTTCTGGGACCTGAACCCAGCAACACTGGTTCCGCTGTCGCCGGAAGATTCTGCGCCGCTTTACATCGAGATGATGGGCGGCGCCGGGAAGGTGATGGCAAAGGGCCAGGAACTGTACAATCAGGGCGAATATCGCCTCGCAATGGAAATTCTCAACAAGCTGGTCTACGCGGACCCAGGCAACCAAGACGCAAAAGACCTCCTCGCGGACACCTACGAGCAGATGGGCTATCAGTTCGAGAGCCCGAGCCTCCGCAACAGCTTCCTGGCAGGGGCCAAGGAACTCCGTGATGGTGTCATCGCCGTAAAGGCTGCAAAAGCCGGCAGTCCTGATTTCGTGCGCGGAACCAGCACCGAGCTGTTCCTCAATTACCTCGGCATCCAGATGGATAGCCGCAAGGCCGAGGGCATGAAGTTCAAGATCAACATCTCGACGCCCGATAACGGCGAGCGGTTTGTAACCGAGATGAGCAATGCCACGCTGACAACGATCACCGGTTATCAGGCCAGCGATGCCGATCTCACGATCACAATCGATCGCCGCGAGCTCGAGGACGTGATGATAGGGACGGCGAGGCTGGCAGACAAAGTCGCTGCGGGTAAAGCCAAACTGGAAGGCAATCCCCAGGTGCTCACGCAGCTTGGTTCCACCATGGTCAAGTTCGACAATTGGTTCGAAGTTTTGCCGGGCACGAAGAAGGAGGCTGTACTGTCTCCAAAGACCGAGCTTTTACAGGACGATGCGACCTACTACGAGGGACCCTAGAGCAACGTCGGTTCTGACTGCATCCGAGGCCACGCAAGACCTTGGCTTCTCGGTTCCCCCGTTTCGGCGCCGTCCTTGGACGCAATGATAATGCGCGTATCTGAAAGGGATTGAACATGGATCCGATCGCATCGTCCGGGATCAACCGCCGCGTCTTGCTCTCGACATTCGCCCTGCTGCCTGCCCTGTCCGGGCTGCTCCAATCCTTCCCTGCGGCGGCGCAGGCACCGGCCGCCGATGGCCCATTGCCGTCGTGGAACGATGGAGCCGCGAAGCAGGCCATCCTCGACTTCGTGCGGGCCACCACCGACCCGTCCAGCCAGAGCTACGTCCGTCCGGAGGAGCGCATCGCAACCTTCGACCAGGATGGAACGCTGTGGGTCGAACAGCCGATGTACTCGCAGGTGGTCTACTGCCTGGATCGCGTCCCGGCGGTGGTGGCGAAGCGGCCGGAACTCAGGAATGCCGAGCCCTTCAAGACCGTTCTCTCGGGCAATCGGGCAGCAATGGCGAAACTCTCGATGCGGGACCTCGAAAAGATTCTCGCCGCGACGCTGACCGGCATGACGGTGGAGGAATTCAACGCCGAAGCCATGAAGTGGCTCGAAACGGCCCGGCATCCGCGTTGGCAGCGTCCCTACACCGAGCTGGTGTATCAACCGATGCTCGAAGTTCTGCGCTACCTGCGCGCCAATGGCTACAAGACCTACATCGTGACCGGCGGCGGCCAGGATTTCGTGCGCATCTATTCGGAGCGCGTCTACGGCATCCCGCCCGAGCAGGTGGTCGGCACTGCGGGCGCCACGAAGTTCGGCTATGGCAAGGACGGCAAGCCGTTCCTGACCAAGGAGCCGAAGCTGCTGCTCAACGACAACAATGCCGGCAAGCCCGAAGGCATTCACCTGATGATCGGCCGCCGGCCCCATGCGGCATTCGGCAACTCGAATGGCGACCGCGAGATGCTGGAATGGACCGATGCGGGTGCTGGCGCCCGGCTCAAGATGCTGGTCCTGCACGACGACGCCACCCGCGAATACGCCTACGGCCCGGCCGCGGGCCTGCCCGACACCAGGGTCGGCGCCCTCACGGCCTCGCTCTATGGCGAGGCCAGGAAGGATGGATGGTCGGTGATCAGCATGAAGAACGACTGGAAGCGCATCTTCCCGTTCGAATAGGGTCCCGCCGACAGGGCGCGGGCAACCAATGAGGTCATTTCATGGCGTGGCATGGCATCCTGGTCGGAGCATTTGCCGTTGCACTCCTCGTCTCCGGCGGTCGCATGGCTTGGGCGCAGGCGACGCCGCCGGAAACCCTGGCGGCACAACTGCGGTTGCAGGGTCATCGCTGCGATGAGCCTGTGACGGCGCAACGGGACGCCCAGCTTTCGAAGCCGAATGAGACCGTGTGGAACCTGAGATGTGGCAACGCATCCTACCGGATGCGCCTCATCCCCAATATGGCCGCCCGGGTCGAGAAGCTTGATTGATGCGGGATCGACGGCACCGAGATTGCCCTGGCTGATCAGGCGGATGGTGCATCCGGTCAAGCAGTGCCTGCTCGTGCGTATAGCGTGCCCAAGCGTACCTGGCGTCCTTGCCGAGAGCCTGGATGCCGCAAGAGCCCCATCCGATCGGCTTCGTGTTCGACGTCGGTCCTAATCAAGGAGATGAACCATGTCCGTGAAGCACCACGCGTCCGATCTCATCCTCATCGTCAGCCTCTTGTTCGCGCCAAGCGTCGCGCTGTCCCAGGACGTGACGGCCAACCCGCAAGTGCCCATCAGGAAGGCCATCGGTCGGGTCACGCCCACGGGTCCGGTCCCGTCGCTTGCCGTCCTCAACGCGGCGGGCGCGAAGCTGGAAGGCGGCAAGCTGACCTTGACCGGCGTGTCACCGAATTCGATCGTGTTCGCCGATCGGCCCGTGCGGGCGGCGGGTCACGTGATGACCGAACAGTTCATCATGCAATGGGACGAAGGCAAGGACAACTTCGCCAAGGATCCGCCCAACGCCACCGTGTCTGTCCTGGGCGGTGATGGCTCGAAGGTCAGCGACGCCGTGGTGACGCTGAAAGCGCCGAAGCTCGAGGGCTCCAACCTCACCTTCGACGTTGCGGTGCTGGAAGGAAACCTGGCCGGATCGAGCGGACCGGCTGCGCTGTTCATCGACCACTTTGGCGGCTTTGGCGGCGGCTTCGGCGGCTTCCGTGGCGGGTTCGCCGGCGGCGGCTTCCGCGGCGGTGGCTTCGATCGCTTTGGCGGTGACCGCTTCGGCTATGCGCGGGTTGGCGACGTCAACGTCGTGCGCGGCACCTAGTGGCATGCCCCGGTCTATCGGGGGGCCTGGTATGGGGCGGGTGCCACGGCGGCTGGCATTGCCGCCGGCACCGCCATGGGAGCCGCCGAGGCGGCGAACCCTGGCCTTGGATACGGCGACGATGGTCTGTGCGGCTACTATCCCTATGGGCCGTGCTACTGAACGGGGTGTGTTCCGCTTCGGGTTGGCAGCTTCCCTTGCCGCAGCCGGCCGCACGAGGTCCAGATCATGTCCCGGCACCTTGAAGTGGTTCATACCCAGGCCTTCGACTTCTGGCTGGCCCGGGGAGCCGTCGCGCTCGTGGCCAGCCTGCAACTCCTCTTCATCAACGATCTCTCCCTGGGACCGCGCTGGCTGGCACCCAGTGTCGAGATCGCGCTGCTCGTGCCATTGTCGATCGCAACGGCCTAGAACCAGGATCAGGCCCGTCGCGCGTCGAGCGAACACCATTGGGCCGCCGTCGGACGGTACCGCCGTGTGGTCAGGACGCTGGCCCTGGCTCTGACAGTCGTCGTAACCCTGATGAACCTTGGTGCTCTCGTCGAGCTTGTGAGACACCTGCTTGCAGGGAAGGATGACAGCGGCCCGACCCTGCTGCTCGATGCGCTCAACATCTGGAGCACGAACGTCATCGCCTTTGCGCTGTGGTTTTGGAGCATCGACCGCGGTGGTCCGTCGATGCGGGGCCTCCATTCGACGAAGACCGCGGATTTCCTGTTCCCGCAGATGACCCTGGGAACGGAGGACAGAGCCCGCTTCTCGCCCGGATTCATCGATTATCTGTTTCTGTCCTTCACGAATGCGACTGCGTTCTCGCCAACCGACACGTTACCGCTCTCCCAGCGCGCCAAGCTCCTGATGATGGTCGAGGCCAGCATCTCGCTGTTGACCGTTGCCCTCGTGGCGGCACGGGCCGTCAACATCCTGAGCTAGTGCGCCGACCATCAATTCGAAGGTCGTGCGCGTGTGCTGCAAATCGTACGGTCTTGGGGCCAGTCGGTCCTGGTGCGCAGCTCAAGCACGGGTCATACGGCGAGGCGACGGAGCAACGACTGGAACGGCATCCTACATTCGATGGATCTGTCGTCTGTCTCGGTCCGAACCAATTCTGGCTCGCGAGGCTTCGGTCCCTTAGAACTCCTATAAACGTCCTTGGGGGTAGAGGCCGTTCAGAGTCAGCTTTGGGTCAACCTTTCACCTTCCGGACGCTCAACGAACGTCGGCTCTTGAGCGCGGAAGCGGACCAAGCGCTTACGTCTCACGAGTGCCATGACCGGACAGAAGCTGGCGGCTATCTTGCCGCCATCTGCACTGAGCCTCAGCCTTGTCGTGCCGCTTCGATCGCGGCCACGTCAATCTTCTTCATTGTCATCATCGCGTCGAACGCGCGCTTGGCCTCCGCGCCTCCTGCCGCCATCGCCTCGGTCAGGACGCGCGGCGTGATTTGCCAGGACACGCCCCACTTGTCCTTGCACCAACCGCACTCGCTCTCCTGGCCGCCGTTGCCGACGATGGCGTTCCAGTAGCGGTCGGTCTCCTCCTGATCGTCGGTGGCGATCTGGAACGAGAAGGCTTCGTTGTGCTGGAACGCGGGTCCGCCGTTGAGGCCGATGCAGGCAACCCCCGCCACGGTGAATTCGACCACCAGCACGTCGCCCTCTTTGCCGGATGGGTAGTTACCAGGCGCACGATGCACGGCTCCGACTGTGCTGTCGGGAAAAGTTTCGGCATAGAAGCGGGCAGCGGCCTCGGCATCCTTGTCGTACCAGAGGCAGATCGTGTTCTTTGCCATTGCGTCTTCCCTTTCCCTCTTGAAGCGGGCTCTTGACCAGCCTCCATCACTCCTGTGAAGGATGCGGCGGAACACTTTACCACTTAGCGAAGTTTTGTCACTATGCCGCTCGACCAGACATATGCCGCGCTATCGGATCCGTCCCGACGCGCCATGCTGCAAAGGCTCGCGCAAACCCCGGAGCTTTCCGTTTCCGAGCTTGCCGCGCCCTTACCCATCGCCCTGCCGACGGTGATGAAGCATCTCGACGTGCTCTCCAGGGCCGGTCTGATCCATCGGCATAAGACCGGGCGGACCGTCATGGTCTCGCTTGCCCCGCAATCGATGGACGAGGCGAGAGCGTGGCTCGAACGCACGGCTGCCTTCTGGTCGGAGCGGATCGATCGCCTTGCCGCCATTGTCGAAGAGAAGGAGAAGCGATGACGAGCCTCACCATCATCCGCCGGATCGCTTCTTCCGGCGCTCGAATAGCTCACGCGGCAAGGTCGGTAGGAGTACCGACAGTGCGCTGCGGAGTAGCCCGTCCGCCCGTACCTGTTTACAGTCAAGCCACGGCAGGAGCTACCGCGCGTTCGACTGGAGGTGTGCCCTACAAAGAAGCCCCAGGCTCAGGGTCCAGGTTGAGTAGCGTTCGGCTACGCCGCCTAGCATGAGGAGCTTCCGAGGGCACGACGGCACGAGCCACGGCAGGAGGTACGCTTTGGCCTATACCTTGGCCGGCGGCTACGCTCCTAGCTGGAGCCGGTCCTCGTGACCCGGGGCCAGGCCCGGGGTGGTCTCGCGCTACCATAACCCTAGCTGCTTCCGCCGCTTGTGCCGGAGCCCGCTGCGGAACTAGGCCGCCTACTACCACTCCGAGCAGTAGCGAAGAGGAAGAGAAGCTGTTACCGCCGTTCCGCTAGCTAGGCGAGGCTGGTCTTCCGTCGGCACGCAAGCTCGGTGCGAGAGCGGAGCAGGT
>NZ_JBVVAK010000015.1:0-5304 GCF_055792825.1 Microvirga sp. GN3 | reverse complement strand
AACCGCACTCGCTCTCCTGGCCGCCGTTGCCGACGATGGCGTTCCAGTAGCGGTCGGTCTCCTCCTGATCGTCGGTGGCGATCTGGAACGAGAAGGCTTCGTTGTGCTGGAACGCGGGTCCGCCGTTGAGGCCGATGCAGGCAACCCCCGCCACGGTGAATTCGACCACCAGCACGTCGCCCTCTTTGCCGGATGGGTAGTTACCAGGCGCACGATGCACGGCTCCGACTGTGCTGTCGGGAAAAGTTTCGGCATAGAAGCGGGCAGCGGCCTCGGCATCCTTGTCGTACCAGAGGCAGATCGTGTTCTTTGCCATTGCGTCTTCCCTTTCCCTCTTGAAGCGGGCTCTTGACCAGCCTCCATCACTCCTGTGAAGGATGCGGCGGAACACTTTACCACTTAGCGAAGTTTTGTCACTATGCCGCTCGACCAGACATATGCCGCGCTATCGGATCCGTCCCGACGCGCCATGCTGCAAAGGCTCGCGCAAACCCCGGAGCTTTCCGTTTCCGAGCTTGCCGCGCCCTTACCCATCGCCCTGCCGACGGTGATGAAGCATCTCGACGTGCTCTCCAGGGCCGGTCTGATCCAACGGTACAAGACCGGGCGGACTGTCATGGTCTCGCTTGCCCCGCAATCAATGGACGAGGCGAGAGCGTGGCTCGAACGCACGGCTGCCTTCTGGTCGGAGCGGATCGATCGCCTTGCCGCCATTGTCGAAGAGAAGGAGAAGCGATGACGAGCCTCACCATCATCCGCCGGATCAAGGCGTCGCCCGAGGCCGTGTTCGCCGCCTTCGTCGATCCCAATACCATCGCGCTCTGGTGGGGCCCGGACCGGGGCCCAGTGCTCCTGGCCGAGGTCGATCCTCGCATCGGCGGCCGGTTCCATATCCGGTTTCGCATGGAGGACGGCACCGAGCACGGCAGCACGGGAGCCTTCGAGGAGTACGATCCGCCGCATCGGCTTGCGATGAGTTGGACCTGGGACTCGGACCCCGAAGAAACATCCCGTGTGGAGGTCAGCTTGCGCGCCATCGAGGACGGCACCGAACTGACATTTGTCCATGCCCGCCTGCCCGATGAGGCGTCGCGTGACAGCCATGAGGATGGCTGGAACGGCGCACTCGATAAGCTCGCGGCCTTCTTCGCAGAGGGGCGGCCCGCCTCGGGGGGCTGAACCGCCCCCATTCCAATCGAAAGGACGATGTGATGGAGGAAGCGCCTATGATCACCATTACGGCAATGAAGTGGGCACCGCCGTTCGCGGCAGGAAACGTGAGGGACCATCGTGCACGCTGGATCCTGAACGAGGTGGGCTGGCCCTATCGGGTACGGCTTGTCGATGCGCCGACGATGTCCTCGGCCCAATACAGAACCAAGCAACCCTTTGGCCAGGTGCCCGTCATGGAGGAAGACGGACGTCCCGCGCTGTTCGAGTCAGGGGCGATCGTGCTCGACGTCGCGACCCGTTCAGGCAGGCTGCTCCCCGCTGATGCGAACCAGCGGTCTGAGGCGGTGATGTGGATGATCGCTGCGCTCAACTCCATCGAGCCGTTCCTGATGAACCTTACCGAGGTCGAGTTCTTCATCGCGGATGAGACGGAGAAGCGGTTGCGTCGCCCGGCGGTGCTAGCCGCCGCGAAGAAGCGACTGGGCGAACTCCAGGACGCGCTTGGTGGACGCCAGTGGCTTGTAGGCGACAGCTTCACCGTTGGTGACCTGATGATGTCCTCGGTGCTCAAGATCGCCTCTTCGCTGGAGGTTCTCGAAGGTTTCCCTGCCTTGGCGGCCTATCAGGCCCGATGCTTTGACCGTCCGGCCTACCGCAAGGCAATCGATGATCAATGCGCGACGATTGCTCAGCACAGGATGGAGCATATGCGCTATGAGGAGGCACATCATGGCTGATGATGAGAAGGACATCCTGCGTATCTTACGCGACCAGGAAGCCGCGATCGGACGTGGTGATGCGGAAGCGGCAATCTCGGCTTTGGCAGCTGATGTCGTGACGTATGACCTCCCGCCACCTCTTGAGTATCGCGGCACTGGCACGCCTGCCGTCGACGGGCTCCGGGAGTGGTTCGCGACATGGGAGGACGGCGTCACGGTCGAGATGAAGGACCCGCAGGTCATCATCAATGGCGATCTCGCCGTTGCCTTTGGCTTGGCGCGGATGCAAGGCACCAAGAAGGGTGTCGGCCCACTCGACCAATGGCACCGTCGCACGATCGTGCTTCGACGTCGCGATGGCGTCTGGAAGATCAGCCACGAGCATAGCTCATTCCCAATGCGGATGGACGGAAGCGGAACTGCCGCAACAGATCTGGTCCCGTGAAAGGCACGCAGGTTGGCGGCCAGTCTATGCCAATCGACAGAGTTTATGATGCGAGGGAAGCGCCTGATCTGATGCCGGCTTGAGTCTGCCTTGGGTCATGGAAGGTCCTTCAGCGTGGCCGTGTGATGGTCCGCTTCATCGTCCCTTTGCAGAAGTTCAGCTCAGGTCAACCCCGTGCCAGGACGAGACATTCCCCTCAGACCGGATCTTCAGCGCAGCCGCCAGCCCTCAGCGGCAGCGTTTTGCGCCGGCGACCATCACTTTTCTGACCATTCCGGAGGCCGGAGATTCCAACTGCCGTTAGAACTGCCACGATTCTGATCGAAGTTGGATTGTATCAGGGATCCGGTCAGGATCCTTCGCACCAAGGAGAGAGCCATGACCACCTTCAAAGTTGGCTATCTGATCGGCAGCCTTGCGAAGGAATCGATCAACCGCAAGCTTGCCATGGCACTGACACGCGTTGCCCCGGAACACCTTGCGTTCACCGAAATTGCGATCCGGGATCTGCCGCTCTACAGCTATGACTACGATGCCGACTTCCCGCCGCCGGCAAGAGCATTCAAGGCCGCCATCGCGGCTGTCGATGCGGTGCTGTTCGTGACCCCGGAGTACAATCGTTCGATCCCGGGCGGGCTGAAGAACGCCATCGACTGGGCCAGCCGGCCCTACGGCCAGAACGCGTTCACACGCAAGCCTTCGGCCGTGATCGGCACCTCGCCCGGCGCGATTGGCACCGCCATCGCGCAACAGCAACTGCGCAGCGTGCTCAGTTTCTGCAACTCGCCCCAGATGAATGCGCCGGAGGCTTATGTTCAGTTCAAGCCCGGGCTGATCACCGACGAGGGCGAGGTGACCGACGAGACAACGGCCGAGTTTCTAAGGAACTACATGGCGGAGTTCCACCAGTTCATCGTCAGGGTCTACACCGCCCTGCCGCGCAACATCTAACGCAGACGGCAGTGTCAGACGGTCGGGCCGCACTGGACGGTCATGCATATGGGAGGTTTGACAATGGCGACAAAGGTCAAAGACTGAACCGGCAAGGTCCAATCCCATTTTGCAATTTCTCCACTTGGCATAGGTGCGAGGCGTATCATTCCGCCTTCCCGTTCGGGGTTCCGTTGCAACTCCTGACATAGGTCAAGCGAAGGCCGGACAAGAACCCAGGTTACGCGGCTGCGCCAAACAGGGTAGCAATGAAATCGCGCTGCGCGCCCATGTCATTCGCTGGTGCACTGACCACCGGTCCCTTGCGGATCACGCCATCACCTCATAGCCTGCAATCGTCTGGGTGGCCGTCACAAAACTCTTGAAGCCCAAACCTGGCCGGACCAAGCGCTTGATGCGCCGATGGTCCTGCTCGACGATATTATTCAGAAATTTCACCTGCCGGACTTTGGCAAAGCGCCAAAGCGTCCCCTCCCGCTTCATGGCTTTTGTCGCGATTGGGTAAGCGGCGTTCTTGTCGACCGTGATGGCCTGCGGATTAACCGTGTGCGGCTGCCCCAGAGCCTTGCAGAAGAACCGTCGCGCTGCCGCCGCATCCCGCTTGGGCGAAAGCAGAAAGTCGATTGTCTGCCCGGTCGCATCGACGGCGCGGTACAGGTACACCCACTCGCCTTTTACCCGAATATATGTCTCATCCACGCGCCATGAGCCGTTCGTCGGACGTAGATGCGATCGGATGCGCTTCTCGAGTTCTGGAGCGTAGGCCTGGATCCAGCGAAACAAGGTCGTGTGATCAACTCGGACACCGCGATCCGCCAGCATGCACTCAAGATCGCGATAGCTGATCGGGAATTGTAAGTACCAACGCGCCGCCCACAGGATGACCTCCGCTGTAAATTGCCGACCCTTGAACGGGTTCTTGTTATTTCGCTTCACTGCCAGCCCCTCTCAGCCCGCTCCTGTCGTAGCTCGGGCCGAGCAAGGTTCAAAGCTGCAACAGAACCGCCCGCACCAGCATAATGAACACAAGTGGACCGCTCGACCCAGGATCCCACAATGCCTGCGAATGTCCGAAGTGAGTTGGACCGCCGACCTTCCAAGCCCATCACTCTCCATCGCAGGTTCACCCCGAGCGGATCTCGCCCTGGTTGGATCTCTTTCCTGATAACTGACCAATGCTGGTCGATAGCGCGTTCCGCAATTCCCGTCTTTCCCGAATTACGCACTCCAAGGCTGCGCAGGCTGATCCTCGACCTGGGTTCGTTCGAACCAGAGCGAGACGGTCACGGTGATCAGGCGCTCTTTGCTTTCGTTGCAGACCTCAACGATGACAACGTGGTTCGAGGGTTCCAGAGGCATGTCCTTCGCGATCTCTCCGGCAAGGCCCACGGCGTGGGCTTTGGCAGAGCCCAGGTCCTCGAACTCCTCGCCGGCACGATCGGGACGGAATTCCAGCCCCTCGCGGATGTCGAAAAAGTAGCGCGGCATGGCTGTGCATCCCTGGCGGATGGTAGCCATAACGCTCAGGTGGGCATTGTGTTCGCCGGTCCAGATAGGCGCCTACCGGAAATCATGCCCCTGATCGAGGCTCCGGCTTGGAGCCGTCGGCCTGAGCCCGACGCTCCTCTTCCTCCGCGAGCCCTTCAAGGCGCTTGGCCGTCTCAAGGAGTTGCTCGCGGGCCTCATCGACCGAGAGCTTCTGGACAATCGCCCGGATCTCCCGCGCCTGATGGCGATATTCAGCCGCCTTGTCGTGATAGGGATGTTGCACGGCCTACTGCCTCCACCACAGCCCGAGATTATCCCCTACAGCCAAGGGGGCGACGCCGGCGCGATAGGGGTTGGAGAACCTCCCGATCGGCCGGCGTCGGGGCCTCGCGATCACGGCCGTCCCAGCGGACCAGGCCATGAGAGGCCACTGACCTCAGCCTACTCCCGTAAGCCGCCACTTCGAAGCTCTCCTTTGGTTGAGGCCACTCCTCGAATCCTCCGCGGATTGGGCGGTATGAAACGGGA
>NZ_JBVVAK010000014.1:12336-100738 GCF_055792825.1 Microvirga sp. GN3 | reverse complement strand
CTGCAAGCTCAAAGAGTTCAAGCGCATTGCCATGAGAGCCGACAAAACCGACCAAAGCTTCTCCGCCATGATCTATCTCGCAGCCGCCGTCATCAATTCACGATAAATCCCCACAAGCCTTAGAGCATCGGACCCAAAAGTGGAGGGCACTTTTGGGATCAATCCGATGATCATTTTTAAATCGGCGACGGTTTGATCTGATTTTAGGAATTCGGTTATCGAAGCGCGGCCTTTCGAGCCGCGCTTTTTGTTGGGAGTTTCATGTTGCCCGCCTTATCCGATATCACCCTGGATCAGCTTTTCCACGAAGCCCGCACCCATCGCTGGTGGCAGGATCGCGCAGTCCCGGAGGCGATCCTGCGCGAAATCGCCGATCTCGCCAAGCTGGGGCCGACCAGCGCCAATTCCTCACCCGGCCGCTTCGTCTTCGTGGTGTCTCGGGAAGCCAAGGAGAGGCTCAAGCCGCATCTCGACGAGGGTAATGTGCGCCAGACCATGAGCGCGCCCGCGACCGTGATTGTGGCCTATGACACGGAGTTCTACGAGAAGCTCTTCACCCTCGCGCCGAACAACCCCGGTGCACGCAGCTGGTTCGCCGGCAAGCCGGATGCCATCGAGAGAACCGGTTTCCAGGGCTCCTGCCTCCAGGGCGCCTATCTCATCATGGCCGCCCGCGCGCTTGGGCTCGATTGCGGACCTATGGGCGGATTCGACCGCAAGGGCGTGGATGAGACCTTCTTCCCGAACGGCAAGTTGAAGTCGAACTTCCTGATCAATCTCGGCTACGGCATCCCCGAAAAACTCCATCCGCGCCAGCCGCGTCTCGCTCTCGAGGAATTCTGCGCCATCGCGTGAGGGTCAGCCTCGGGTCGGCGACACGATCCGCTCGATAAGGCCGATCACGGCCGACCTGAAGGCTGCCGGGTCAGAGCCTGCCTCAATAGCGAGCGCCGCCCGGTCGAAGGCAGCGGACAGAAGCGCGGTCACGGCGGGGAGCGAAAAGTCCGGCTTGGGCGATCCGAGTGCGGCTTCCAGCCCCTCGCGCAGGGTTCGCGCCGCGTGGGCCTCGTCGATGGCCGCGATATCGCCTACTCCGAGGACGGCGGGGCCGTCGACAAGCAGAAGGCGCGTGCGGCCTGGGACGGACATCGCGTCGAGATAGGCCATGCTTCCTTTCAGCAGCGCATCCCGAGGCGGCAGCATCGAAGAGGTCGATGCCTCGATCTCTGCGGCTACGGCCCGGGCCTCCCGTTCCAGCACGGCCCGGAAGAGATCCCGCTTGTCGTCGAAGTGGTGATAGAGCGCGCCGCGAGTCACCTTGGCCGCATCGACGATCTCCGGGGTTGAGGTCTCGGCATAGCCCTTCTCGATGAACAGCGCCCGCGCCGCGTCGAGCAGGGCTGCCCTGGTGGCCTCGGCCCGTTCCGGATTGGTCCGCCTCGATTGCATACATACAGCCTGTATGTTATTTATCAGAAACATGCAGACTGTATGTCAAATGGCGGAGGTTGAACAGAGATGAAGATCACAAGCTACTATCCGGTGATCCTGACCCGCGACGTGGCCGGCACGGCTGCCTTCTATGCCGGGCATTTCGGCTTCCGACCGGTTTTCAGCGGCGACTGGTACGTGCATCTGCAGTTCGGCGGCGATCCTTCGATCAATCTGGCCATCCTGGACAGCCGGCACGACACAATTCCCGCCGAGGCCCGTCAGCCTGCCTCCGGGCTGATCCTCAACTTCGAGATCGAGGATCCGGAGACCCTCTACCATGAGGTCCAAGAAGCGGGACTGCCGATCCTCATCCCCCTGAGAGACGAGCCCTTCGGCCAGCGCCACTTCATCACCAGGGATCCCAACGGCGTGCTGATCGACGTAATCAAGCCGATCCCGCCGAGTGCCGAGTTCGCAGCGCAATACGAGGCGGGCACTCTGCAGCAGAATGGAGTTTGATGCACGCTCGACAGCTTTCGCGTCGCCCATTCTTCCGTGTCATCCCCGGCGAGCGTTGTGAGGGAAGGGGATCCATAGTGACGAGCGTGCGGATGGATTCCCTTCCCCTCCGCTACACTCCGGCGGGGAATGACACCGTCGCCACACCCTCCGCCGTCATCCCCGTCCCCGGACTTGATCCGGGGATCAGTCCCGGGGATCCACGTCTTTGCAACGCTGCGGTTCCAAGACGTGGGTGGCCGGAACAAGTCCGGGGATGGATGACGCGATAGGCGCTTGGATAATGTTCTCATTTTGTTCTTGACAATGATCCTAGCATTAGCTATATCATTGCCTCAGATCTGCTCCTGGCGAGGGGCGCGCTCGCGAGGCGTCGCAGTGTGGGAGTAGGCACGGTCCCGTGCACGCACTGAACGCAGGTGCGGGTGACGGGAGGCCCAGGATGCTGGGTTGGTCGTCGGGATCGGTCGCAGGCCGCCGTCGCGCAGACGGTCACCGCCTGCGGCGGTTGACTGAGCCGGCCTCGCCTGTCCGCCTCAACAAGCCGTGCGCGAAGAGACAGTTCGGCTCTTCCCTTCACCATCAGACATCGAGCCGGGCTGCCTGTCGCGCCACCCTCGATCAACCCTCAGGCTCGCAGCGCAAGCTGCGGGCCCCACGGTGCTGGCTCTTTGATATGCCTGTTGAGACATCATCCCGGACGGAGCAGGGCGAAGATCCGATACAATCCATCACTCCGCCCCCGCGCCTCTGATTCCGGGTTCCCTCCTCTCGGTGTCTTGCTCTAAAGAAACAGGAAGATCTGACGGAGACGAATGTTGCGCGTCCTTGCCATCGATACTGCCCTCGGCGCCTGCTCGGCCTGCATCATTGAGGCCGGGGAGACCGTGCCACTGGCCGCCGAGACCATTCCCATGGACCGCGGCCATGCCGAAGCCCTGATGCCGTTGCTCGACCGACTCTCGGCGCAGGTCGAAGGCGGCTTCGAGAGCCTCGACCGGGTGGCCGTCACCGTGGGGCCTGGCAGCTATACGGGCCTGCGCGTCGGCATCAGCGCCGCCCGCGGCATCGGGCTTGCAGCCGAGATTCCAGTCGTAGGCGTTGCAACCCTCTCTGCCTTCCTGGCGCCGCTGATGGTCAGCGACAAGCGCGGTCTCTTCACCGCTGCCATCGATGCCAAGCACGGCCATATCTACATTCAGGCCATCGCGCCGGGCGGACGGACCATCATTCCGCCGGGGCTCATGTCCTATCGCGAGGCCATCCGGCTTCTCGGCTCCGGCCCGATCCTCATTGCCGGATCGGCCTCCGCCATGCTCGCCGCGGAGGCCCGCGCTCAAGGAGTGGAAGCCCATATCAGCGATGTGTCAGGCTTCCCCGACATCGCCTGGGTGGCCAGACTCGGAGTGCTTGCCGATCCGAATCAGGCGCTGCCGAAGCCGCTTTACCTGCGCGAGCCCGATGCCAAGCCGCAGGACGGGGCCCGAATCGCCAGGCAATGAGTATTCTCGACCGCTTCATCCACCCGCCAGCTCCGCGCATCGAAGCCGTCGGAACCGAGGCCGCCGCCCGGCTTGCCGCCATCCATGCCTCCGCCTTTGCGCGGGCCTGGAGCACGCTCGATTTCGAGCGCCTGCTCGGCGAGCGCGGCGTCTTGGCGGATGGGCTCTTTCTCGGACGCACCATGAAGCCTGCCGGTTTCGTCCTATCACGGATCGTGCTCGACGAGGCGGAGATCATCACGGTCGCGATCGCCTCGGAGGCGCGCGGCAAGGGCCATGCGCGGCCGCTGCTCTCCCATCATCTCGACCAGCTCTCGCGCCGGGGCGTGGGACGCGTGCATCTAGAGGTCGAGGAGGGCAATGCGCCGGCCATCGCCCTCTACCGCCGCCTGCGTTTTCGGGACATCGGACGGCGCGAGGGCTATTATCAGAAGGCCGACGGGACCAAGGCTGCGGCGCTGACCATGGCTTTGGACCTATAGCCCGCTTCGCTTCGCTCGCTTATAAGCCTGGGCAAGTGCATCGTGTGGACCCAGCGGACCGCGCCGAACGATGCACCAGTTAAGAAATGGGCATCGGACCGATTCCGAAAGTGCCTTCGACTTTTGGGTCCGATGCTCAGGGAGTTGGTTCAGCCTTGGTTACACGGAACAGCACATCCGCCAAACCGCGGCGGTCGGACGCCATCGAGCGCGCCTGCCGCAACAAGGGCCTGCGCATGACGGGCCAGCGTCGGATCATCGCCCGGATTCTCGATGCTGCCGAGGATCACCCGGACGTGGTGGAATTGCACCGGCGAGCAGTTGAGGTGGACGACCGCATCTCGCTCTCCACCGTCTACCGCACGGTCAAACTGTTCGAGACCGAAGGTATTCTGGAGCGGCACGATTTCCGCGACGGACGCTCGCGCTACGAGCAGGCCACGCGGGAGCACCATGACCACCTCATCAATCTCGAGACCGGCGACGTGATCGAATTCCGCTCCGAGGAGATCGAGGCGCTGCAGAACGAGATCGCCAAGCGGCTCGGCTACAAGGTCGTCTATCACCGGCTCGAACTCTACGCGATGCCGCTCGACAAGGACGACGCGTGACAAGAATTGGCGTCGCCTTACGGCTTCTGGTGCTCGGCCTGTGCAGCGTCGTGCTCGTGCCCTTGCAGATGCTGGCCCTGCGCTTCGGCTGGTCGTCGATGCTGCACGTCCTGCCGGTGTGGTTTCACAGGATCCTGCTGAGACTGTTCAACGTGCGCGTGATCGAGCGGGGAACGCCGCCGACTGACGCGCCCACCATTGTATTGTCCAACCACGTCTCCTGGCTCGATATCCCGGTGATCGGATCGCTGCATCCGCTCTCGTTCATTGCCAAATCGGAGGTCGAAGGCTGGCCCGTGGTTGGCCTTTGCGCGAAACTCCAGCGCTCCGTCTTCATCGACCGTCAGCGCCGCAAGGCCACCGCCGAGGTCAACGATGCACTCGCACACCGGCTGGTGAAGGGCGAGGCGATCGTGCTGTTTGCGGAAGGCACCACCAGCGACGGCAACCGCCTCCTGCCCTTCCGCTCCTCGCTGGTGGGCGGGGCCCAGGCCGCACTCATGCATGACAGCGTCGAGCGGGTTTTTCTGCAGCCGCTCGCCATTGCCTATACCCACCGCAACGGCCTGCCCGTGACCCGGCGCGAGCGCCCCTTCATCGCCTGGTACGGCGACATGGATCTTGCGCCGCATCTGAAGATGTTCGTGCGCGGCGTGCCGCTCGACGTCGTCGTGACCTGGGGCGAGCCGATTCCTTTCAACGGCAACCGCAAACAGGCGACGGCGTCAGCCGAGGCCGAGATCCGCCGGGCGCTGAAGGCGGCGTAAAGGATGTCATCCCCGGCGGCCGCAGGCCGGGAAGGGGATCTACTTACGGGCTCTGTCGCTATGGATTCCCTTCCCCTCTACTGACGCTCCGGCCGGAAATGACACAGCCGCATCACACCCGCGCCGCCTCGGCGACATGGGCCTTCGCCTCCTCCAGCAGCCACGCCCGGAAGGCTGCGAGGGCCGGGCGGTCTGCGGTCGCTTCGGGGCAGACCACGTAATACTGATAGGACCCTTTCACCTGCTGCGGAAAGGGCTGAATCAGGCGGCCGGCCTGCAGGTAATCGCCGATCAGCACATTGGTCGCGAGCGCCACGCCCTGGCCGGAGGCCGCAGCCTGCAGGCAGAGATAGGTGTGGGTGAAGCGCGGGCCGCGGGAGGTGTCGACGCCCGCGACACTCAAAGTCGCGAGCCAGCGATCCCAAGTGGTGTAATCGGGAATGCTCTCCACCGCCTCGTGCAGCAGCGTGTGATGACGCAAATCCGACAGCTCCTTCAGGGGGCGTTTCGGATCACCCAGCAGCGATGCGCTGCAGACAGCGAAGAAGAACTCATCCATCAACAGGTCCGAGCGCAGGCCCGGATAATTCCCCCGGCCGAAGCGGATCGCCACGTCCACGTCCTCGCGGGCGAAATCCGTCAGCCGCGTATCGACCGACACTCGGACTTCCAGGTCGGGGTGCTGCATCTTGAGCGAGCCGAGCCGAGGGATGAGCCAGCCCGCGGCGAAACTCGGCATGGAGCTGACCGTGATCACGTTGGACCGGTCGGAGCGCAGGGCCTGCGCCGTCGCATTGTCGAGCCGGTCGAGGATATCGGAGAGCGAAGCTGCATAATGTTCGCCCAGCGGGGTCAGCGCGACGCCCCGGCTCGGCTGGCGCACGAAGAGAGGTCGCCCGAGCCAGGACTCCAAGGATTTCACCTGCTGGCCCACGGCGCTTGCCGTAACGGCGATCTCGTCGCCGGCCTTTTCGAAATTCAGGTGGCGGGCCGCTGCCTCGAAGGCGCGCAAGGCATTGAGCGGCGGGAGACGACGGCGGGACATGGCGGATCCGGATACATTGCCCAAGTTTTACTTGGGTGAAACTCAAGAACTTCTCGTTTGCTTATAACCTATCACAGGAGCACATTTCTCTTCAATGAAACGCCATTGAAGGAGACCCGCCATGGCGATCGGATATGCCTCAGCAAATCTTGGGCTTCACGCCGCCCGCCACGAGCACCGGAATACCATGCTCAAGATGCTTCTGCGGTTCGAGTCATGGCTCGACCGGCGCGAAACCTCGAAGGAGTTGTACACGATGGACGATCGGGCGCTCGCCGATATCGGGTTGTCACGGGCCGACGTGGAGGGTTTGAATGCCGCCTCCTGGCAGGATCACCTTCCCTCCGCGTTCAGCCGATGAATTCCCGAAAGGCACCCTGATGAAGCTCTATTCCGGTCCGTTAAGCCTGTTTTCCCGCAAGGTCGAGATCGCCCTTCACGAAAAGGGACTCGCTTTCGAGCAGATCCTGGTGCCGTTCACGCAGACGAAGGGCTACAATCCCAAGAATCCGGATGTGCTGGCCATCAATCCCAAGGGACAGGTCCCGGTCCTTGTCGATGGGGACCTGTCCCTCTACGATTCGACGGTGATCCTCGAGTACCTGGAAGACGCCTACCCCGAACCGGCGCTCTATCCGAAGGCGCCGGCGGAGCGCGCCCGCTCCCGGGTCTTCGACGTGTTCGGCGACGAGATCATGCTGGCCCCGCTGCGCTTCCTGATGCATCGCACAGAACCGAAGCCCGACGACCTGACACGCTGGGAAGCGAAGGAGCTGAAAGCCAGGGAAGCCGAACCGGTTCTCGCCGGCCATTTCGCCGGGCTCGACCGCGCGCTCCAGGGCAAGGACTATCTCTGCAGCGCCTTCTCGGCCGCCGACATCGCGGTCTTCATGGCCGTGTTCTGGTCCCGCCGCCTCGGTGGGCCATCGCTGCGGGGCTACGACGCCCTTGCCGCTTGGTACGCGCGGCTCAGCGCGCGTCCGGCTTTTGCAAAGGTCGTTTCTGAAATCCATGCCGCCGATGCGGAATTGTCGGCTCCCGTGGAGGGAGCATTTCGGGATTAGGGACAGCGCCGTTCCCGATTGTTTCTCACCCGTCATGGCCGGACTTGATCCGGCCATCCACGTCTTGGGAACCACAGGATTGAAAAAACGTGGATCCCCGGGACAAGCCCGGGGATGACGGAGAGGGTTTCCGAACGACCGGAGTAAACGAGAATCCTTGAGCCAAACGGCCGCTATTCTCTTGCACGCATAAAAGGCATAAAAGGGCGCTCGATCTTCCTCCGCCCGATTGTAAGCAGAACAGGCCGACCTCGTGAAAAAAGTCTTCGTCAAATCCTACGGCTGCCAGATGAACGTCTACGATGCCGAGCGCATGGCGGACATGCTGGCGACCGAAGGCTACAGCGAAACCAAGGCGATGGAGGAGGCGGATCTCGTCATCCTCAACACCTGCCACATCCGCGAGAAGGCCGCCGAGAAGGTCTATTCCGAGCTCGGCCGCGTGCGCGAATTGAAGAAGGAGCGCGAGACTCACGGCCAGGAGACGAAGATCGTGGTGGCCGGCTGCGTTGCGCAGGCCGAGGGCAAGGAGATCCTGCGCCGGGCGCCCGCCGTCGACGTGGTGGTCGGCCCGCAGAACTATCATAACCTGCCGGCGCTTCTGAAAAAGTCGCGCACTGATCGCGTCGTCGATACGGAATTCCCGATCGAGGACAAGTTCGATCACCTGCCCGCACCAAGCAAGGCCAAGACCCAGAGCCGCGGTGTGTCGGCGTTCCTGACGATCCAGGAGGGCTGCGACAAGTTCTGCACCTTCTGCGTGGTGCCCTATACACGCGGCGCCGAGGTCTCGCGCCCCGTCGCCAAGATCCTCGACGAGGCCCTGCGGCTTGCCGATGCGAGCGTGCGCGAGCTGACGCTGATCGGGCAGAACGTGAACGCCTATCACGGCGAGGGGCCGGACGGCTCCGTCTGGTCGCTCGGCCGCCTGCTCCATCGCCTGGCGGAAGTGCCCGGCATTGCGCGGCTTCGCTATACCACCAGCCACCCGCGCGACATGGACGACGAGCTGATCGCGGCCCATCGCGACCTGCCTGCCGTGATGCCCTATCTGCACCTGCCGGTGCAGTCCGGCTCCGACCGCATTCTCGATGTCATGAACCGCAAGCACACGGGCGACGAGTACCGCCGCCTGATCGAGCGCATCCGCAAAGCTCAGCCGAACCTCGCCCTTTCCTCCGACTTCATCGTCGGCTTCCCCGGCGAGACGGATGCCGAGTTCGAGGAGACCATGCGGCTCGTGTCCGATGTGGGTTTCGCCAGCTCCTTCTCGTTCAAGTACAGCCCCCGCCCCGGAACGCCCGCAGCGGAGATTGAAGCCCAAGTGTCCGAGGCCCTGAAGGCTGAGCGTCTGGCGCGGCTGCAGAATCTGCTGGAAACGCAGCGCCAGGCCTTCAATCGCGGAACCGTGGGCCAGACCCTCGACGTTCTCTTGGAGAAGCCGGGTCGTCATCCGGGCCAGATGGCGGGCAAGTCGCCCTATCTGCAGGCCGTGCAGATCGAGACCGACCGCCACGCCGTCGGCGAGATCGTCACGGTGCGGATCACGCAGGCCGGTTCCAACAGCCTGTTCGGAGAATGGGTCGGGCCCGGCAGTCAGGCCGCGGCCTAGATCCTTGTCCGGCAAGACCCCATATTCGTCCGTCGCAACATTTGCGGCGGATCATCAAAGGAGAGGCATTTGAGTCCAGCGGACAATGCGACCGCACGAGCACAGAAGGGACGAAGCGCCAACAGCTTGCATCCCGGCGTCGTCGAAGAGGCCGAAATCATCCTCACTTTCGACGACAACCGCCTCGCCAGCCTCGTCTTCGGACAATACGACCAGAACCTCGCCCATCTGGAGCGGCGCCTGAACCTGACCGCCATCGCCAACGGCAATCGCGTCACCGTGAAAGGCACGCCCGAGGCCTCCGAGATGGCGCGCCGGGTGCTGGAAGGGCTCTATGAGCGCGCCCGCCAGGGCGGAGCGCTCGGGCCGGGTGACGTCGACGGTGCCATCGAGGAAAGCACGCTGCAGGGCAGTCTCTTCCCCGCCGCCGAAGAAGCTTCCGTTCCTGGACTTACTGCCTTTGACCAGATCTCCACCCGCCGGCGCGGTCCGGTGCGTGCCCGCAATGCGGCGCAGAATGCCTATATCAAGGCGATCAAGACGAACGAGCTCGTCTTTGCCGAGGGCCCTGCCGGCACCGGCAAGACTTGGCTTGCCGTGGGCTACGCAGTCTCGCTCCTGGAACAGGGGCAGGTGGACCGCCTGATCATCTCCCGTCCCGCCGTGGAAGCGGGCGAGCGCCTCGGCTTCCTGCCCGGCGACATGCGCGAGAAGGTCGATCCCTATCTTCGGCCGATCTATGACGCGCTCTACGATTTCATGGAAGCCCGACACGTGGACCGGGGCCTGCAGACCGGCATGATCGAGATCGCGCCGCTCGCGTTCATGCGCGGGCGCACGCTCACCAACTCTCTGGTGCTGCTCGACGAGGCGCAGAACACCACATCGATGCAGATGAAGATGTTTCTGACCCGCCTCGGCGAAGGCTCGCGGATGATCATTACCGGCGACCCGACGCAGATCGACCTGCCGCCGGGCCAGAAGTCGGGTCTCGTCGAGGCGATACGCATCCTTCAGGGCGTCGAGGGCATCGCCCGCGTTACCTTCAAGGAAGCCGACGTGGTGCGCCACGATCTCGTGCGCCGCATCGTGACCGCCTATGACAAGGCCGCCCGCGAGGCGCCGCCGGAACCGCCGCGCCAGGATTATCGGGACCGCAGGCCGTGATCACACTCGACATCATGATCGAGGCGGGCGACTGGGACCGCCTCAAGGACGCAGAGGCCCTGGCCCAAAAGGCCGCTGAGGCCGCGCTTGCCGTCACTTACGAGGCCGAGGGCGAATACGAAGCGAGCGTCATGCTCACCGACGATGCCGAGATCCAGGAACTGAACCGCACCTGGCGGGCTAAGGACAAGCCCACCAACGTGCTCTCCTTCCCGGCGCCCGAGCAACCGGGTGCGACAGGCCCTCGCCATTTGGGCGATATTGCTTTAGCGTACGAGACCCTGGTGCGCGAATCCGAAGAGGAATCCAAGGAACTCGCGCATCATTTTGCCCATTTGATCGTCCATGGAGTTCTGCATCTCCTCGGCTACGACCACGAGGTCGAGGCGGAGGCGGAGATCATGGAAGGTCTTGAGGTCAAGGCGCTCGCCACTCTTGGCATCGCCGATCCCTATCGCGATATGGCAGCTTGAACGGCTGACGTTTAGGCTGAAAACCCACTGCAATGAACGAAGATCGAAGTCGTAGCGACCGACCTGTCCGCCCCCTCACCGAGACAGACGACACACGCGACCATTGGTACGACCGGGTTCTGACCCGTCTCGGCCTGAAACCCCGCGAATCCATCCGCCACGATCTTGAGGATGTCCTCGCAGAAACTGTCGAGGACACCGACTTTTCGCCCCAGGAGCGGGCGATGCTCAAGAACGTGCTCTCCTTCCACCGGATCCGGGTCGAGGACGTGATGGTGCCCCGCGCCGACATCGTGGCGGTTGCCGCTGACACCAATCTCGGCGAGCTTTTGAGCCTCTTCCGCACGGCTGGCCATTCCCGTCTGCCGGTCTATGGCGAGACGCTGGATGACCCCAAGGGGATGGTCCATATCCGCGACTTTCTCGATTTCATCGCCATGCGGGCCGATGGCGGTGCTTCGGAATCGGGCTCGAGCGACGAGGCTCCCCTGCCGAGTCTCGGCCAGATCGACCTGTCGATGGTGCTCTCCTCCGCCAACATCCTGCGGCCAGTCCTGTTCGTGCCGCGCTCCATGCCGGCCATCGACCTTCTGGTGCGCATGCAGGCGACCCGCACGCATATGGCCCTCGTCATCGATGAGTATGGCGGCACCGATGGCCTCGTTTCCATCGAGGATCTGGTCGAGATGGTCGTGGGCGACATTGAGGATGAGCACGACGAGGACTCGACGCTGACCATCGTGCCGGCGGCCGACGGCACCTATATCGCCGACGCTCGCGCGAGCCTCGACGAGGTCAAGGACGTGCTGGGCCTCGACCTCACCGATGAAGAAGGTGCCGAGGACATCGACACGATCGGTGGCTTCATCGTGACGCTCGCCGGGCGCGTGCCCTCCCGCAGCGAAGTGATCGAGGGCCCCTCGGGCCTGGAATTCGAGGTTCTCGATGCCGATCCGCGGCGCGTGAAGCGATTGCGCGTCCATCGCCGTACCTTCGCTCTCGAGACCGAGGCCGGAGAAAGCCAAGCGACCGCCCCGCGCCCTGAAAGCGCTGCCGCGGAATGAGGCGCCTGAGCGACCGCGTCATCCTTGCTGAAGGATGGCGCCGCTGGCTGCTGGCCTTTGCAGTTGGGGCCATCGGCGCCCTGGCCATGCCGCCTTTCGGGTTCCTGCCCGCCCTCGTTCTCTCCTTGACTCCCGCGATCTGGCTCCTGGACGGGACCGCCAAGGACGGTCCGTCCCGCTGGGCTCCTTTCAAGTCCGCGGCGCTCGTCGGCTGGTTCTGGGGCTTCGGCTATTTCGTCGCCGGCCTCTGGTGGCTCGGTGCAGCCTTTCTCGTGGAGGCCGACCAATTTGCGTGGGCCATGCCCTTCGGGGTGCTGGGCCTGCCCGCCCTGCTCGCCTTCTTTCCCGCTTCCGGCTTTGCGCTGGCCCGCCTGTTCTGGCTGCCCGATGCCTGGCGGATCATTGCCTTCGCCTTCGGTATGACCGTCAGCGAATTCTTCCGTGGCCATCTCTTCACCGGCTTTCCCTGGAACAATCCTGGGCTGGCGCTCGGCCAGAACCTCTGGCTGATGCAGTCAGCCTCGCTCGTCGGCCTCTATGGCCTCACATTCCTGAGCCTCGTGATCGGCGCCGCACCCGCGGTTCTGCTCACGGGAAAGACGACGCGCGCTCGCTGGACGGCTCCGGGCATCGCGGCCGCACTGCTTCTCGGCCTTGCCGTCTTCGGCTTCTGGCGCATCCCCTCCGAGACCTCACGCACGGCCGAGAACGTGCGCCTGCGCATCATGCAGCCCAACCTGCCGCAGGACGCCAAGTTCAACCCGCGTAACCGGGACGCCATCATGCGGCGCTACCTGACCTTGAGCGCAAGCCCAGGCCGGGACGGCAGTACCGCTGCACCAACTCACATCATCTGGCCGGAATCGGCTTTTCCCTTCCTGCTTCATCGCGATCCCGGCTCGCTCGCGCAGATCGCCACGCTCCTCGGTCCTGGCTCCGTTCTGGTCACGGGCGCCGCCCGCATGGACGATCCTCTGCCCGGCGAAGCTGTCGGCAAGTTCTATAACGCCATCCAGGTGATCGACGAGAAGGGCACGATCCTCGGCGCTTATGACAAGGTTCACCTGGTGCCCTTCGGGGAATACGTGCCGAAATTCCTCGACGCCCTGATCCGGGCCGCAGGACTGCGTCAGTTCGTGCACATTCCTGGCGGGTTCGAGCCGAGCGGGAAGCGCACCACGCTGTCCATCCCGGGTCTGCCGCCGGTCGCCGCAACGATCTGCTACGAGGCGATCTTTCCTGGCGAGATCCTGGCCGAGGGCCCACGTCCCGACCTGATCCTCAACGTGACCAACGACGCTTGGTTCGGGCAGACGCCAGGACCCTATCAGCACTTCGCCCAGGCCCGCCTGCGGGCGGTGGAGGAAGGCCTGCCTCTGGTCAGAGCCGCCAATACCGGGATTTCGGCCGTGGTCGATCCTTTTGGCCGAATCGTGGATAACCTTCCATTGGGAGTTGAAGGTATCATCGACTCATCTCTTCCAGTTGCGGAACCCGGTACTCTTTATAGGAAGTGGGGTAGGTTTTCTTTGACGGCCACGCTTATGATCTGCTTAATGATCTTGATTGTACGTCAAAGGCGCCAATCATCCTTTCCTTAAGTAAATCATGCCTTGACGTTACGTCAATATTGGCGAGGGGACAGGCCACAATGAAGAAATCGACGGGGTCTATCGATAAGGAAATCGGAAGCAGGGTGCGTATGCGCCGGATTTCTATTGGGATGAGCCAAGAAAAGCTTGGCGATATGCTTGGCCTGACCTTCCAGCAGGTTCAGAAATACGAAAAGGGCATGAACCGGATCAGCGTCGCCCGTCTCGTTGAAATTGCCAAGATCCTCAATGTCGAGATCGATTTCTTCTTCGATGGAATCAAGGGCGGAAAGGCCGAGCCAGGCTTCGCCGAACCCGGCGCCCCTCCCTATGTGGCCGACATGATGTCGACGCCCGAAGGCCTGCAGCTCGTCCGAACCTTCGCCAGCATCAAGAGTCCAAAGGTCCGTAAAAGCATTGTTCAGCTTGTCGGCGCGCTTGCCGCCCAAGAAGAGGTAGAGCGTTCGTCATAAAGAACACGTTCGCTTGACCTTTCTTTAAGCCTGCGGCATGAGCATATTTTGAAGCCTGTAGCTGACTGCGGGCACCCAATTTCTATTGCCTGAAGGAATTCTATCGTGCGGCGTTCGAGCTACCTTTTCACGAGCGAGTCGGTTTCCGAGGGTCATCCGGATAAGGTCTGCGACCGGATTTCCGATGCCGTCGTCGACGCCTATCTGGCCGCCGAGCCGGAAGCCCGCGTCGCCTGCGAAACGCTCGCCACCACCAACCGCGTCGTCATCGCCGGCGAAGTGCGCGGCCCTGACTCCATCACCAAGGACAAGGTGATCGAGCTCGCCCGCGATGCCATCAAGGATATCGGTTACGAGCAGGAAGGCTTCCACTGGAAGAACGCCGACGTCTCGGTCTATCTCCACGCCCAGTCGGCGCATATCGCCCAGGGCGTCGATGCCGCCGGCAACAAGGATGAAGGCGCGGGCGACCAGGGCATCATGTTCGGCTACGCCTGCAACGAGACGCCCGAGCTGATGCCGGCGCCGATCTACTACGCCCACAAGATCCTCGAGAACCTGACCGCTGCCCGTAAAGCGAAGGTCGGCGATGCGGCCAAGCTCGGCCCCGACGCCAAGAGCCAAGTCACAGTGCGCTACGAGAATGGCAAGCCCATCGCGGCGACCCAGATCGTTCTCTCGACCCAGCACCTGGACGAGAACCTCTCCTCCGACGACGTTCGCGCCATCGTCGAGCCTTACATCCGCCAGACCCTGCCCGAGGGCTGGATCTCGGCCCAGACCATCTGGCATGTGAACCCCACCGGCAAGTTCGTGATCGGCGGTCCGGACGGCGATTGCGGCCTGACCGGTCGCAAGATCATCGTCGACACCTATGGCGGTGCAGCTCCCCACGGCGGCGGCGCCTTCTCCGGCAAGGATCCGACCAAAGTGGACCGCTCGGCCGCTTACGCCGCGCGCTATCTCGCCAAGAACGTGGTCGCGGCGGGTCTCGCCGAGAATTGCACCCTGCAGCTCTCCTATGCCATCGGCGTGGCCAAGCCCCTATCGATTTATGTGGATCTCCACGGTACCGGCAAGGTGGACGAGGGCAAGCTCGAGGCCGTCCTCATGGACGCCATGGACCTCTCGCCCCGCGGCATCCGCACGCATCTCGGCCTCAACAAGCCGATCTATGCCCGCACCTCGGCCTATGGCCATTTCGGTCGCGCGCCGCAGGCCGATGGCGGTTTCTCCTGGGAGCGCACGGATCTGGCCGATCGCCTCAAGGCGGCGTTCCGCTAGAGATTCTCCAGCCGCCGAACCTGCTTCGGCGGCTTTGAAATTTCCCGAAAAGAGCCGGTTTCCTGGAAGGGGCCGGCTCTCAACGTATTGTCTGGCCGAAGTGCCGGATCCCTATGAACCGGATCGTGGTTTCTTCAGGAGCATGTGTCCGATGAGTGACGTCTCCGAACGGGCCGGCGCCTTTTTCGGGCGCCGGAAAGGCAAGAAGCTTCGCGCCGGCCAGGACGAACTGGTCCAAAACCTGCTGCCCGCGATCCGCGTGGTCCCGGGCAGCGATCTCACGGGTCAGTTTCCGAACCGCGAGGCGCGGGAAACCTGGCTCGAGATCGGCTTCGGTGGCGGCGAGCATCTCGCCTCCCAGGCCCGCGAACGTCGAGACGTCAACTTCATCGGCTGCGAGCCCTTCGTGAACGGCATGGCGAAGCTCCTGGCAGTGATCGAGCACGAGCACCTCGACAATGTCCGCGTCTGGGACGACGACGTCACCGATCTGCTGCCGACCCTGCCAGACGACTCTTTCGACCGGGTTCACATCCTCTATCCCGATCCCTGGCCGAAGCGCCGTCAGCGCAAGCGCCGCCTCGTCTCGGACGAGACCCTCGATCTGCTCGCGCGCGTGATGAAGCCCGGTGCGGAGCTGCGCTTTGCCAGCGACATCGACGACTATATCGGCTGGGTGCTCGCCCGGGCCCTCCGCTCCCCGCATTTCCGCTGGACCGCGGCCCGCGCCGACGACTGGCGCAAACCCTATGAGGGCTGGCCGGGCACCCGCTACGAGGCCAAGGCCATCCGCGAAGGCCGAGTGCCGAGCTACCTGACCTTCGTGCGGATCTGATCATCAGATGGGAGCCCGGGCCGCATGCTCGTCGCTCACGACCCTGCCATCGACGAGATGGATGCGCCGATCCACCCGTGCCGCGATCTCCATATCGTGCGTGACGGCGATGACCGTCTTGCCGCGCTTGTGCACGAGATCCCGCAGGATCTGAAACACCTGCTCCGAGCTCTTGCTGTCGAGGCTGCCCGTTGGCTCGTCGGCCAGCACCATATGGGGATCGTTGGCGAGCGCGCGGGCTACCGCCACTCGTTGGCGCTGGCCGCCGGAGAGCTGGTCCGGCCTCTTGTCGAGATGGCCGGCAAGACCGAGATCCTCCAGAAGCCCCGCTGCGCGATCGTGCATTTCCGCGGCCGACAGACGGCCCGCCTTGCGCATGGGAAGTTCCACGTTTCGAAGAATCGTGAATTCCGGCAGCAGGAAATGAAACTGAAACACGAAGCCCAGCATCTCGAGCCGCAGTCGCGCGAGTGCATTGTCGTCCAGGACGGACGTGTCCTGACCGGCGATCTTGAGACTGCCGCTGGTCGGGCGGTCGAGAAGACCGAGCAGATAGAGCAGCGAGGACTTGCCGGAGCCGGACGGGCCGGTGATGGCGATGAACTCCCGCTCGCTCACGGTGAGCGAGACGTCCCGCACCAGGGTAACCGGCACCGTGGCGGGCAGGATGCGGGTGAGATCTTCGGCTTCGATGAGTGGCGTCATGTGGCGCCCCGGATGATGTCGACCGGGTTGAGCCGGGCGGCCTGGCGCGCCGGGAGATAGCCCGCGACCCCCGCCGACGCGAGGGCGAAGCCCGCCGCGATCAGGTAATGCCAGGGCGACCAGAACAAGGGGAGGTTGGTCATCTCGCGGCCGATGGCTGCGCCGGAGACCTTGAACTCGACCTGTGACAAGGCAAAGCAGAGGAGAAAGCCCAAAAGCCAGCCGACCACCGAGCCGGCAAGACCGAGTGCCAGTCCCTCGATCAGGAACAGCCGGCGCATATTGCCTTGCGTGAAGCCGAGGGATTTCAGGATCGCGATATCGCGCGCCTTTTCGTGGGTGATGGTGGAGATGATGTTGAAGATCCCGAACCCTGCTACGAGCAGGATCGCGCCCACCACGGTGTACATGACCACATTGCGCACCACCAAGGCCTCCAGAAGGGATTCGTTCGCCTCCTGCCAGGGCACCGCCTTGTAGCCGAGCTCGGCTTCCGCCTGACGGGCGACCTGGGGGGCGGCCTCCGGGTCGTCGAGGCGCAGGCGGATGTCGTTGATGGCATTGGGGCGCTCGCTCAGGATCTGTGCGTTCTTGAGCAGCACATAGGTCTCGCCTTCGTCGCGGGCGTTGGTACCGGTGTGAAACTGTCCGACGATCCTGAACCCTCGTGACTGGCCGGTCGGCGCGACGACCTGGATCGTCGTCCCCGTCGACGCGCCGAGTCTCTGCGCAAGGCGGTCGCCCACGATGATGTTGTTCCCGCCGGCCCGAAGCGCGTCGAAGCTGCCTTCGATGAAATCCCCGGCGACGGACGAGACCTGAGCCTCGATCTCCGGCTCGACGCCGATCACGGTGACACCCACATCCCGTCCTGCATAGCGCACCACGCCCTGTGTCCGCAGGCTCTGCGCCAAGCGGCCCGGCACCCAGGCCCGCAAGGAGGCTATGGCGGCGGCGGGATTGAGAATGCCTCGGCGATCCTCCTTCGGGCGCAGACCCTCGAATTGTGCCGCGGCGAACAGGTCCTCCGCGGGCTGCCGGCGCGGGGCGCGGTGCTCGTCGGTGATCTGAACATGGGGCATGGTGTCGACGAGCTGGGCGATGAAATCCTTCTCGGTGCCCTGCATCAACGCCGCCATGGCGATGGAGAAGCCGACGCCGAGAGCGACCCCGAGAATTGCCACGACGGTTTGCCGGCCGCGTCCGGCGATATGGGTCAGGGCGAGTTCGAGGATGAGACGCATGTCAGCCTCTCCTTTCCAGAACCTTCACCCCATCGGTCAATTCGTCCGGGAAGGGGGCGATCACCCGATCCGTCTCGGCAAGGCCCTGCTGAATCTGCGTGTTGCGGGCGCCGCGGATCCCGACCTTCACGTCACGCTTGCGGGCCACATCGCCCTCCAACACGAACAGGGTGCTGCCACGCAGGGCATTGGCGGGAACCAGGAGCGCGCTGGGCTCGACCCGGACGATCACATTCACCTCCACGGTCATGCCGATGCGCAGGGGCGTGTCCTCCGGCAGAGCAAGGTGGACACGATAGGTCTTGGCGACGGGGTCACCCTTCGGCGTGATCGAATCGACTTTCGCTTCCAGAACTTGGTCCGGAAAGGCGTCGGCCTTGAGAACGGCGCGCTGGCCGACCGCGACGCGCGGGATATCCTCCTCGTTTACGTCGGCTTCGACCTGCAGGGGCTTGGGCTCTCCAACCCAGAACAGCACGGTCCCGGGCTCGGCCACCTCACCTACCTCCCCGTCCTGGCGCAGGACGACCCCGCTCATGGGGGCACGCAGGACGTAAGACTCAAGCCGGGTTTCCTGGCCGGCGATGAGAGCTTGAATCTGGCCGAGTTCGCTGCGAGCGCGGTCAAGGGCCTGATCGCTGGCGACCCGGCGTTCCACCAGAGCGGCGATCCGGTCGTAATCCGCCGCGGTCAGCTTCTGCCGCGCTTTAAGCTCCGCAAGCGTGGCCTCCGGCTGGCGGCTGTCGAGGCGGGCAAGGACAGCTCCCCGTTCCACCGACTCGCCCTCGCAATTGCACAGCTCGACGATGCGCTCCCGCAGAAGAGGCGCCACCTTGGCCCAGGTGCGCGGCTCCACGACGCCGGTCGCATAGACGATCTCGGCCACATCTCCGCGCTTCGGAGAAACGACGGTGACCTCCGGCGGCCGGCTGAAGCGCCAATATGCCGCCGCCGCTGCCAACAGCACGATCCCGAGCAGAACGAGGCGCGACATCTTCAAGGCATAGTCCTCCAAAGGAGGTCCTGCCTATCATGGCTTAAGCCAGGCCACGATAGCGTAGCTTTCCGGGGGTGCCGACGATCCGTCCCATGTCAAGGGATGCCGACAGGACCCTTGCATTTTTTGACTTGAATCGGTATATCTCTGATGTCAGCTCTGGTTGCAGCGTCAAGCTGCTGGTCGAGAGTGGGCCCCCCGGGGTCCGCTCTTTTTTATTGCTTGAACGCCGGAGCGTGCGGAGAGCCATGACAAACGAACGCGACAAGCGGCTGATTACGGAGAGCGGCGTCGCTGCCCGGGTGGCGGCCATCGTCGAGCCTGTGATCGAGGATCTGGGCTTCAATCTGGTGCGGGTGCGGGTCACCGGCCAGAATGGATGCACGGTGCAGATCATGGCCGAGAGGCCGGACGGCACCATGTCGGTAAGCGATTGCGAGACTGTGAGCCGGGGGATTTCGCCGGTTCTTGATCTTGAGGATCCCATCGCCACGGCCTATCACCTGGAAATCTCCTCGCCGGGGATCGATCGCCCGCTCGTGCGCACCAGCGATTTCGAACGCTGGAGCGGCTACGAGGCCAAGGTGGAGATGGCTGTGCCGGTTGAGGGCCGCAAACGTTTCCGCGGCTTCCTCCGGGGCGTGGAGGACGGGATGCTCGTGATCGAGCTGCCGGACGTGAAGGAGGGCCTCGAGCCCATCGCCCGCGTGCCCCTGACGGATCTTGGCGAGGCGCACCTCGTTCTCACCGATGAGCTGATCCGTGAATCGCTGCGCCGCGGAACGGCGCCGACCACGGACGACCTTGATGAAGACACGGATGTGGTGGAAGCGCCAGAGGCACGCGACCCGTCCGATAAGACGAAACCGAATTAAGGAGCGACCTCGATGGCTATCAGCGCCAACAGGCTTGAACTCTTGCAGATCGCCGATGCGGTCGCGCGCGAGAAGGTGATCGACAAGCAGATCGTGCTCGACGCCATGGCGGATGCCATCGCAAAAGCGGCCCGGTCCCGCTACGGTGCCGAGACCGACATCCATGCCGAGATCAACGGGAAGACCGGCGAGCTGCGCCTGGCCCGCCACCTCCTCGTGGTCGATGACGGCGCGGTCGAGAACGATTCCCGCGAGATCACCCTCGCCGAGGCCCGCACCCGCCACAATCCGGCCGCCCAGGTCGGCGACGTGATCGCCGACACCTTGCCGCCCTTCGACTTCGGCCGCATCGCCGCCCAATCGGCCAAGCAGGTGATCGTGCAGAAGGTGCGCGACGCCGAGCGCGACCGTCAGTATCAGGAATACAAGGACCGCATCGGCGAAGTCGTGAACGGCGCGGTCAAGCGCGTCGAATACGGCAATGTGATCGTCGATCTCGGGCGCGGTGAGGCGATCATCCGCCGCGATGAGCTGATCCCGCGCGAGACCTTCCGCCCTGGCGACCGCATCCGGGCCTATCTGTTCGACGTGCGCCGCGAGGCCCGCGGGCCGCAGATCTTCCTGTCGCGCACCCATCCGCAGTTCATGGCGAAGCTCTTCGCCTCCGAAGTGCCGGAGATCTATGACGGTATCGTCTCGGTGCAGGCTGTCGCCCGCGATCCGGGCTCCCGCGCCAAGATCGCCGTGACCTCGCGCGATTCTTCCATCGACCCGGTCGGCGCCTGCGTCGGTATGCGCGGCTCCCGCGTCCAGGCGGTGGTCGGAGAACTCCAGGGCGAGAAGATCGACATCATTCCCTGGTCCCCGGATCAGGCGACCTTCATCGTCAACGCGCTCCAGCCCGCGGAAGTGGTCAAGGTGGTGCTCGACGAGGAAGCCGACCGCATCGAGGTGGTGGTACCCGACGATCAGCTCTCGCTTGCTATCGGCCGCCGCGGCCAGAACGTGCGTCTGGCTTCGCAGCTCACCGGCTGGGACATCGACATTCTCACCGAGGCTGAGGAATCCGAGCGTCGCCAGAAGGAATTCGCCGAGCGCACCGAACTGTTCATGAACGCGCTCGACGTCGACGAGGTGGTCGGCCAGCTCCTTGCCTCCGAAGGCTTCCGCTCGGTCGAGGAAATCGCCTATGTGGACGCTGCCGAGGTGGCCTCCATCGAGGGCTTCGACGAGGACACCGCAGCCGAGATCCAGAGCCGCGCCCAGGAATATCTGGCCCGTATCGAGGCCGAGAACGAGACCCGCCGCAAGGAGCTTGGCGTCGCCGACGATCTGAAGGAGATCGACGGCGTCACCACGGCCATGCTGGTGGCCTTCGGCGAGAACGACATCAAGAATGTCGAGGATCTGGCCGGCTGCGCCACCGACGATCTCGTTGGCTGGACGGAAGGCCGCGGCGCCGAGGCGACCCGGTACAAGGGTTCGCTCGATGGCTTCGACGTTTCCCGTGCGGATGCCGAGAACATGATCATGGCCGCCCGCGTGAAGGCGGGCTGGATCGAGCAGCCGGAAGAGATCGTTGAGACTGAGGGATCGGCCGAAGAGGCCGAGACCGAAGCTCAGCCGTCTTAAAACGGCTATGATGGAGCGAGGTCAGCACCCGTGCCGCGGCATGAACCGGAGCGCACCTGCATCGTCACCCGCGAGGCTCAAAGCCCCGCGGGGCTGATCCGCTTTGTCCTCGGGCCCGACAACCAGGTCGTGCCCGACCTCAGGCACAAGCTGCCGGGCCGCGGCGTCTGGGTCACGGCCCGTTTTGACATGGTGGAAGAGGCGGCCAAACGTCGCCTCTTTTCCCGCGCCTTCAAGACCGAGGCCAGGGCACCGGAGACCCTGGCCCAGGATATCGAGCGTCTTCTCCGGGACGATCTCCGTCAGGGCCTGTCGCTCGCCAACAAGGCGGGCGCGGTGGTCACCGGCTTCTTCAAGGTCGAGTCGGCCATCGCAGATAAACCCGTCGTCGCCCTTATTCATGCCGCAGAGGCGGCCGAAGATGGGCGAAGAAAATTGGCAAACCAGTTGCGTAAACGCCTCGGCGAGGCAATATCTAGCTTTCCGGTCATCCAAGAATTGTCGAATGACGAATTGGATTTGGCATTAGGCCGGTCACATGTGATACATGCTGCCCTCGTCGCGGGCGCTGGGAGCGACGGCTTTCTGAACCGCTGGCATCGTTACCGCGTCTTTCGCGGCCTCGGCGCCGATCAAACTGGCCTCGGAAACGAGACCGGCGAACCCACGATTTTGAACCCGCAGGAACTTTAGCGGAATGAGTGATACGAAAAACCAGGGCGACAAGACTCTTCATGTGTCGTCCAAGACGCTTTCTCTGAAGCGCCCTGTCGAGCAAGGCACGGTGCGCCAAAGCTTCTCCCATGGCCGGTCCAAGTCGGTCGTGGTGGAGACGGTCAAGCGTCGCCCTGCTGTCGGCCCCGGCGGGGCCAAGGATGAAAAGCCCGCGCCGCATCAGGCCGCGGCACCCGCGAGCGCGCCTAAACCGGCCGCTCCCGCCCCAAAGCCGGCAGCCCCGGCTCAGGGCGGCCGTCCGCAGCGCAGCGCTCCGAACACCCCCCGCTCTGGCGGCATGGTGTTGCAGACGCTCTCCGAGCATGAACGCGATGCGCGCATGAACGCGCTCGTCGATGCACGCCGCCGGGACGAGGAAGATCGCAAGAGACAGGCCGAGGAAGCTGCCCGCCGCGCCGAGCGCGAGGCTACGGAAGCCAAGGAGCGTGAAGCTGCCGAGGCCCGTAAGCGCGAGGAAGACGAGCGCCGCCGCCTGGACGAGGAGCGCAAGCGCCGCGCCGAGGACGAGGCCCGCCGTCGTCTGGGCGAAGAGGCTCCGCGTCAGTCTTCCGCACCGGCTCCGGCCGGTCGCGGACCCAGCTCCGACCGGCCCCGTTCCGATGGTCCCCGTCCTGCCGGCCGTTTCGACGGCCCGCGCACGGGCGGACCTCGCTCGGACGGTCCGCGTCCAGGTGGCTATGGTGGCCCGCGCAGCGGTGGTGGCACCATGGGGGGCCGTCCGCCGAGCCTGAACCATATGGCTCGCCCTGCCGCGCCGGCCACGCCCGATCCGGAAACCGCGAAGCCGAATGTCCGCACGGCTCCGCCCGTTGCTGCTCGCGCTGTGGTGACGGATGACGATGAGGGCACACGTACCATCCGCCGTCCCGGCGTTGCGGCAAAGCCCGCAGCCCTGCCAAAGACGCCCAAGACCGCTCCCGGCGAGGAAAAGCGCCGCGGCCGTCTGACCCTGGCGAACGCGACTTCGGGCGAGGATGAGCGGACCCGCTCGCTCGCCTCCTTCCGTCGCCGCAATCAGCGTCTCATGGGCCACCGTCAGGTGGAACAGAAGGAAAAGATCGCCCGCGAGGTGATTATTCCTGAGACGATCACCATCCAGGAACTCGCCAACCGCATGTCGGAGCGCGCCGTGGACGTGATCAAGTTCCTGATGAAGCAGGGAGAGATGCACAAGATCACCGACGTGATCGATGCCGATACCGCGCAGCTCGTCGCGGAGGAGCTCGGTCATACGGTGAAGCGCGTCGCGGAATCGGACGTCGAGGAAGGCCTCTTCGATACGCCGGATGTGGACGAGAACCTCGTCACCCGTCCGCCGGTCGTGACCATCATGGGCCACGTCGATCACGGCAAGACCTCGCTGCTCGATGCGATCCGCAAGACCAACGTGGTCTCCGGCGAAGCCGGCGGCATCACGCAGCATATCGGCGCCTATCAGGTGACCTCGCCGCTCGGCGGCAAGATCACCTTCATCGATACGCCCGGCCACGCGGCCTTCACGGCCATGCGCGCCCGCGGCGCCAAGGTGACGGATATCGTCGTGCTGGTGGTGGCGGCCGATGACGGCGTCATGCCGCAGACCATCGAGGCGATCAACCACGCGCAGGCGGCCGGCGTGCCGCTGATCGTGGCGATCAACAAGGTGGACAAGCCCGACGCCAACCCGCAGCGGGTCCGCACCGAGCTGCTGCAGCATTCCATCGTCGTCGAGTCGATGGGCGGCGAGACCCTCGAATTCGAGGTTTCCGCCAAGACCGGCCAGGGTCTCGAGACCCTGCTCGAAGGTCTTCAGCTCCAGGCCGAAATCCTCGAGCTCAAGGCCAATGCCGAGCGGTCGGCGGAAGGCACCGTCATTGAGGCGAAGCTCGATCGCGGCCGTGGTCCCGTGGCGACCGTGCTCGTGCAGCGCGGCACGCTCCGCACCGGCGACATCGTCGTGGCCGGCGCCGAATGGGGCCGCGTGCGCGCTCTGATCAACGATCTCGGCGCCAACGTGAAGGAGGCTGGTCCCTCCGTCCCGGTCGAGGTTCTGGGCTTCAACGGCACGCCAGAGGCCGGCGACCGCGTCGCGGTGGTCGAGTCGGAGGCTCGTGCCCGCGAGGTCACCGAATACCGCACCCGCCAGAAGCGCGAGCGTCAGGCGGCCCGCATGGGTTCGGCCGGGCGTACGCTGGCCGACATGATGCGCGACCTCAAGGCCGGAGCGGGCCGCAAGGAATTCCCGCTCGTGGTCCGGGCCGACGTCCAAGGTTCGGCAGAAGCGATCGTGGGTGCTCTCGAGAAGGTCGGCAACGAGGAAGTTGCAGCCCGCATCGTCCAGGCGGGCGTCGGCGGCATCTCGGAATCCGACGTCACCCTGGCGGAAGCCTCCGGCGCCATCATCCTGGCCTTCAACGTGCGTGCCCACAAGGAAGCACGTGAGGCGGCCGAGCGCGCCGGTATCGAGATCCGCTACTACAACATCATCTACGATCTCGTGGATGACGTGAAGGCGGCGATGTCCGGTCTGCTCGCTCCGACGCTGCGCGAGGAGCGGCTCGGCGAGGCGCAGATCCTCGAGGTGTTCAACGTGTCGAAGGTTGGCAAGATCGCCGGCTGCCGCGTCCTCGACGGCGTGGTTCAGCGCGGCGCCCATGTCCGCCTGATCCGCGACAACGTGGTGATCCACGAAGGCAAGCTCTCACAGCTCAAGCGCTTCAAGGACGACGCCCGCGAGGTCACGTCCGGTCAGGAATGCGGTATGTCCTTCGAGAACTACCAGGACATGCGCGTCGGCGATCTGATCGAATGCTATCGCGTGGAAGAGGTGAAGCGGACGCTGTAAGCCGCTTCGCTACTCCCACCCCTGAACAATGCGTCATCACCGGGCTTGTCCCGGTGATCTCGCTTTAATGGGCAGAGTTCCTACTGAATCGAGGTGGCCGGCGACCTGCCACGCCGCCTTGCACGATGGTCCGGTCCAATCCCGGAGAAGTAAAAATGGCTAAACGTTTCGAACAAACCACCGGACCCTCCCAGCGCCAGCAGCGCGTGGCCGAGCTTATTCGCCATGCGCTTGCGGAGGTCCTCTCCCGAGGCGATCTCCAGGACGATGTGCTGACGCGGAACGTCATCACCATTCCGGAAGTGCGCATGTCGCCGGACCTGAAGCTCGCGACCGCCTACATCATGCCGCTCGGCGGCAAGGACGAGGAAGCGGTGCTCAAGGCGCTCGATAAGAACAAGAAGCTGCTGCGCCAAGAGGTGGCCCGCCGGGTCAACCTGAAATTCGCACCCGACCTGCGCTTCCGCCGCGACGAGAGTTTCGACGAGGCCGCGCGTATCGACGCGCTGCTGCGCTCCGAGCGCGTCGCCCGCGATACGGTGAAGCCCGCAACCGACACCTCCGAAGACGACAGCGAGTAAGTGCGATGAACGAAGAACGCCCGCAGCGGAGGCCTCACGGAGACCGACCGAAGAAGCGTGATGTCAATGGATGGATCATCCTCGACAAGGGCGTCGGCATGACCTCGACCCATGCGGTCGCCGTGGTCAAGCGCGGCCTCTCTGCCAAGAAGGCGGGACATGCCGGCACTCTCGACCCGCTCGCCTCCGGCATCCTGCCGATTGCGCTCGGCGAGGCGACCAAGACGGTGCCCTTCGTCATGGACGGGCGCAAATCCTACGTCTTCACGGTCGCCTGGGGTGAGGAGACCACGACCGATGACACCGAGGGCGAAGTGGTCGAGCGGACGGACAGGCTGCCGGAACCGTCCGAGATCGAGGCATTCCTGCCCCGCTTCACCGGCCAAGTGCAGCAGGTGCCGCCGCGCTTCTCGGCGATCAAGATCGCCGGCGAGCGCGCCTACGATCTTGCCCGCGACGGCGAGGTAGTGGAACTACAGCCCCGCACTGTGGAGATCGATCGTCTCTCCCTGATCCATCATGTAGGCAACCGCTCGGTGATCGAGGCCGATTGCGGCAAGGGCACCTATGTGCGTGCCATTGCCCGCGATCTCGGCCGCGCGCTCGGCTGTCTCGGCCATATCGCGGCACTCCGGCGCACACGCGTCGGCCCGTTCACGGAGCACGATGCCGTGATGGTTGACGACATCGCCACCGATCCGGCGGCCCTGCGCCCGGTGGAGATCGCGCTCAGCGAAATCCCCTCGATCACGGTCAGCCGCGACATGGCCGGCCGCCTCATGCGCGGCCAGTCCATCATCCTGCGCGGCCGCGAGGCACCCTTGTCCGGCAAGGTCTATGCCACCTGCAATGGTGTCCTCGTCGCCGTGGGTGACGTGGAGCGCGGCGAGCTTGTGCCGCACCGGGTGTTCAATCTGGGGATCTGACACACCCTCGCCCGTCATCCCCGGACTTGTTCCGGGGATCCAGGTGTTTAGGCCATAAAACGTGGATGGCCGGGACAAGCCCGGCCATGACGGCAAAGAGCCTGGAAGGGCATCACCGATCAGCCATCTCATTGCTCCGCTTGAGAAAAATGATTTCTCTGGCACTTGGGCGCTTTTCGTGTATGGTGCGCCATCTTTTTGACGGCTCATGCCGCAAAAGACGCGTCCGGGTTCGGACCGCGCTGGACGACATCCCGGCCCGGCCCTTCCGGATGCCCCCGACCTGAAGCCCTGAAGGCCAAGGTCTCCTGATAAAGCCAACCTGAAAGGATTGACGATGTCGATTACGGCTGAGCGCAAGAACGCGCTTGTTAAGGAATTCGCCCAGAAGGCTGGCGATACCGGCTCCCCCGAGGTGCAGGTCGCCATTCTGACCGAGCGGATCAACAACCTGACCGGCCACTTCAAGAGCCACACGAAGGACAATCACTCCCGCCGTGGCCTTTTGAAGATGGTGTCGTCGCGCCGTTCGCTTCTCGACTATCTGAAGAAGAAGGACGAGAACCGCTACAAGGTGCTGATCGAGAAGCTCGGCATCCGCCGCTAAGCTTTTTGAAAAACTTCCGTCCGGAGCCCGGCTCCGGACGGATTTCTCCGACACTGCGAGGACTCAAGTCCCGGTGTTTTCAAAGGAGGCGGCAGACACGATGACCATGGCAGGATTGCAAGAGGCTTGTAAGGCGGGCTTGCCCGCGGACGCGAGCCTCTCGCCGTCTTGCTCATGGCATCGAGCCCCCGCCCCGCTGTCATGAAAGACACGCCATGTTCGATATTCAACGCGAAGAACTGATCTGGGCCGGGCGCAAGCTCGTGCTCGAAACGGGCAAGATGGCCCGCCAGGCCGACGGCGCCGTCGTCGCCACTTACGGTGAAACCACCGTTCTCGCCACCGTCGTCTCGGCCAAGGAGCCGAAGGCCGGCATCGATTTCTTCCCGCTCACGGTGAACTACCAGGAGCGCACCTATGCTGCCGGTCGCATTCCGGGCGGCTATTTCAAGCGCGAAGGCCGTCCGACCGAGAAGGAGACCCTCGTCTCCCGTCTCATCGACCGTCCGATCCGCCCCCTCTTCGTCGAAGGCTACAAGAACGACACGCAGGTCGTCGTGACCGTGCTCTCGCACGATCTCGAGAACGATCCTGACATCGTCGGCATGGTGGCCGCCTCCGCTGCTCTCACGCTCTCCGGCGTGCCCTTCATGGGACCGGTCGGCGCTGCCCGTGTCGGTTATATCGGCGGCCAGTACAAGCTGAACCCGCCGCTGCAGGAAATGGACCAGACCTCCCTCGACCTCGTGGTCGCCGGCACCGCCGACGCCGTGCTCATGGTCGAGTCCGAGGCGAAGGAGCTGCCCGAGGACGTGATGCTCGGCGCCGTGATGTTCGGCCACAAGCATTTCCAGCCGGTGATCGAGGCCATCATTCGCCTCGCCGAGAAGGCCGCCAAGGAGCCGCGCGACTACCAGCCTGCGGACGTGTCCGAGGTGGAAAAGGCCGTTCTCGACATCGCCGAGAAGGATCTGCGCGAAGCCTACAAGCTTACCAAGAAGCAGGATCGCTACACCGCCGTCGATGCCGTGAAGGCACGGGTGATGGAGGCTCTCTGCCCGGTCGAGGGTGAGGCCCGCTTCGAGGCCGAGAAGGTCAAGTCGGTCTTCAAGGAGGCCCAGGCCAAGGTCGTGCGCTGGAACGTCCTCGACACCGGCACCCGCATCGACGGTCGCGATCTCAAGACCGTCCGTCCGATCGTGTCGGAAGTCGGCGTCCTGCCGCGCACCCACGGCTCGGCCGTGTTCACCCGCGGCGAGACCCAGGCGCTGGTCGTGACCACGCTCGGCACCGGCGAGGACGAGCAGTTCATCGACGAGCTGGAGGGCACCCGCAAGGAGACCTTCCTGCTGCACTACAACTTCCCGCCCTATTCCGTCGGTGAGACGGGCCGCATGGGCTCGCCCGGCCGCCGCGAAATCGGCCACGGCAAGCTCGCCTGGCGCGCCATCCACCCGATGCTGCCGGCCGCTCACGACTTCCCCTACACGATCCGCGTCGTGTCGGAGATCACCGAGTCGAACGGCTCCTCGTCGATGGCCTCCGTCTGCGGCGCCTCGCTGGCGCTGATGGATGCGGGCGTTCCTCTGCGCCGTCCGGTGGCGGGCATCGCCATGGGCCTCATCCTCGAGGGTGAGCGCTACGCGGTCCTGTCCGACATTCTCGGCGACGAGGATCACCTCGGCGACATGGACTTCAAGGTGGCGGGCACGGAAGCCGGCATCACCTCGCTCCAGATGGACATCAAGATCGCCGGCATCACGGAAGAGATCATGCGCGTCGCGCTCGAGCAGGCTCAGGCCGGCCGCACGCACATCCTCGCCGAGATGAACAAGGCGCTGACCGCGCCGCGCGCCGAGCTCGGCGAGCATGCCCCGCGCATCGAGACCATGCAGATCCCGGTCGACAAGATCCGCGAAGTCATCGGTTCGGGCGGCAAGGTCATCCGCGAGATCGTGGAGAAGACCGGCGCCAAGATCGACATCAACGACGACGGTCTCATCAAGATCGCCTCGGCCGACGGCAAGTCGATCAAGGCCGCCTATAACTGGATCCGCTCCATCGTCGCCGAGCCCGAGGTCAACGTGATCTACGAGGGCACGGTGGTGAAGGTGATGGAATTCGGCGCCTTCGTGAACTTCTTCGGTTCCCGCGACGGCCTCGTCCACATCTCCGAGCTCGCCAAGAACCGCGTCGGCAAGGTCACCGATGTGGTCAAGGAAGGCGACAAGGTGAAGGTGAAGTTCCTCGGCATGGACGAGCGCGGCAAGGTCCGTCTCTCCATGAAGGTCGTCAACCAGGAGACCGGCGAGGACATCACCGAGCAGCTCAAGGCCGAACGCGACGCCGAGCGCGCCCAGCGCGATCAGCAGAAGCAGGCCGGCGAGTAATTGCATTAAGCTTTATAGAGAACAGAAAAGGCGCGGTTTGAACCGCGCCTTTTTCTTTGTCCGTGAGAAAAACGCTACTTTAGCGGAAGATAGATATCCGTCCGCAACTCGGTCGGCGGCGTGTCGCGCGGGCTGTTGAGATATTCCTCGAAGACGGGCGCATCGGCAGCCTCGCGTCCGGAAGACGGCAGCCATTGGCCGAAGAGCCAATCATAGGCCACGCGCATGTCGCCATAGGGACCTTTGTATTTCAGCACCGCATAATCGCCACCTTGAATACGCGTGCTGAAAAGCGGTGCATCGACCGTCGTTGGTTCATTCACGACAACAGCAGCCTGGGATCTCAATTCAGCTTCGGGAACGCTCGTCGGATCGTCGAGATAGACACCGACCATGCGCAGGTCCGGCCGGATCAGGCTGCGCTGCGCAAGCGTCGTGAAGAGCAGGTCGAAGCTCTTGCCGATATTCATGTAGGGGCCGCGATGCTCCACGGCGATCAAGTTCATTGAGGAAACGGTTGTGATGCCAACGTCATACATGACATGAACTCCTTGCGGTGGATGAGCCTTGAAGACCGAATGACTGCCGACCTCGCGGTATGTGGCGGGCGGCAATCCGAAAGCGGCGCTGAAGGCCCGCGTAAACGAAGCCTGGCTGTCGTAGCCCGCCCGTTCCGCTACTTTCGCGATCGGCATGCTGGTATGGGCGAGATCGGCGGCGGCGCGCTGCAGCCTCAGGCGCCGGACGGTCGCAGTAACCGTTTCGCCGAAATGGCCATGATAGATCCGGTGCCAATGATAGGGCGAGAGGCACGCAATGCTGGCGAGCACGTCGAGACTGAGTTCCTCATCCAGATGATCATGAATGTAGGCGGACACCCGCGTCAGGCGGCTGGCATAGCTTTCCGAAGTCGCTTGTTCCATCGTGCGGCGTCCGTCCTTCAGGCTGTTGTCCCAACCTTAGACAGAATGCCTTTGATAAATCCTGCTCTTTTGTATCACCGCCCCAAACTGCCCGCCTCCGGAATAATCCAACTTCCCAGCGGCGCCGCCCGCCCCCTGATCTGCACGATCTGACGGTCGCGATCGGAGAGGTCGAGGCCGGCGCGGGTGGCGAGGTCTTCGGAGATCACGAGTTCGACGTTGAGTTCCTTGGCAAGGCCTTCGAGACGGCTTGCGGCGTTGATGGTGTCACCGACGGCGGTGAGGCTTGTCGCCTGGCCATAGCCCATCTGCCCGACGATGGCGGGGCCGGCGTGAAGGCCCATGGCGATCTTTAAAGGGTGCTCGAATTCACTCTCATATTCCTCGTTGAGATGGACGAGCGCCGCCTTGATCCGCAGCGCCGCGTCGAGCGCCTGTTTCGCCGCCTGCTGCGGCGTGGTTTTCAGGCCGAAGAGGGCGAGCACGCCGTCGCCGATGAACTTGTCGATATAGCCGCCCGCATCCTCGACGGATTCGCCCACCACCTCGAAATAGCGGTTGAGAATGAAAACCGTGTCGAAGGGCAGGCGCCGTTCGGCCAAACTCGTAAACCCGCGCAGATCGCAGAACAAAACCGCGATTTCCTGCTCCTGTCCCTGAGCCCGGCCGCCGCGCACGAGCGAGGTCACGCCGTTGCGCCCCGTGGACAGGATCGGCACCACCGAGACGTCATGGGTCGGCCGGAACTGGCAGGCGAGCCTCACATTGGGGCCGGCCTTGATGCGCGCGAGTGTGCCGCGCTCCTGGGCGCTTGGCGGCGGCTGGCGCTGATGACCATCCAGCACTCGCACCCGACAGGTGGAGCAGCGCCCTCTTCCGCCACAGACGGCGACATGCGGGATGCCGGCGATACGGCTTGCCTCCAGCACGCTGAATCCCTGGGGTACGGTCGCGATCTGATCGTTGGGGTAGAAGACGCGCACCCGCCGTGACCACAACAATCCGCTGCGAATGACGCGAGCTGCGACAGTGGCCGCAAGCAGCCCCCCGAAGAAGGCATAAAGGACAGGACCGGCCATCGGTATCAAGCCGGAGGCAGCGGGAGCCGGACTTTGCACGAACCGTCCCGGCTCGTCCGCGATCTCCCTCCCCGCCTCGGCAAAGCCGAGCAGCGCGAGGACGGGAACGAGGACAGCACCCGTGTAGAGGAGCAGCGCGGAGCGCGGGAACCAGGTTTTCGGGCGCAGCCAGAAATAGATGCCGAGACATCCGTGCAGCCAGGCAATCACCAAAGCGATCGCCTGCCTGGCACCAACTTCGGGATTGTTGATCCAGAGATTGCGAACCACTTCCGGGTAGCCGGAATCCTGCCCGGTCAGGGCCCATTCCACCCGGGTCCCGACCACATGGGCGATCAGCAGGAACGGCAGGCTCACCCCCAAGGCCAGCTGTGCCGCCTCGCGGACCGGCATGCGCAGGGTGCGGCGGCGATAGAGCGCCAACAGCGCCAGCAGGAAATGCACGAGAATGGAGCCGTAAAGAAGTACGGTCCCGACGGGATTTCGCCACACGCGGTTGAACCAGACGCGTCCTGCTTCCATCGTCTCAATGGAGACGAGGCCGAGCGCGTGATTGCTGAAATGGGTGAGGAGAAAGGCCCCGAGCACCAAGCCTGTGAACAGGCGAATCTCGCGCGTCCGGATCGTGATCTCAGAGACGGGCGGCTCCGGTGCCAGTTTGCCTTGCAGGCTTTTCATACGCGTCTTTCACATCGGCCCAGCTTCAAAGGCTTTCAGGCTTGCCTGCCGCTATGCAGTTGCACCAAGGTGCGGATTGTCAAATCACGATCCCTGCATCGGCTCCTCTTCTATGTCTCATCTCATCACCAGCCTCGCGGAACTCGAAGCCCTTTACGGCGAGGTCAACAAGGGTTCGCTCCTGAAGGAGACGGATCGGGTTGTGCCCGAGTATCGCGCCTTCATCGAGGCCGCGCCCTTCGTGGCCCTCGCCACCCGGGGACCGGAGGGTCTCGATTGCTCACCCCGCGGCGACGGACCGGGCTTCGTGCGCGTTCAGGACGAAAAGACCCTGTTGCTGCCGGACCGGCGCGGCAACAACCGCCTCGATTCGCTGCGCAACATCGTGCGCGATCCGAGCGTCGCCCTGCTGTTCCTGATTCCCGGCATCGGCGAGACTCTGCGCGTCAACGGTCGAGCGGTGATTTCGGTCGATCCTTCTCTGCTCGAAAGCTTCGCCATCGACGGCAAGGCGCCGAAATCCGTCATCGCCGTCACGGTCGAGGCCGTCTATTTCCAATGTGCCCGCGCGATCATGCGCTCGGAGTTATGGAACCCGAGAAAGCACGTGGCGCGCGGCTCATTACCGAGCGCGGGCCAGATCCTCGCGGCCCTGTCGAACAACGAGGTGGGCGGCGAAGCTTATGACGAGGAACTGCCGGAAAGGCAGCGTACAACCCTTTATTGACGCAGGATGCGCTTGACCTGAAGTCCCCTGCCCCCGAAAAGGCAGATCCCACTTGTTCTGGATAAGGCACAAGGACATTCCATGACGATCCAACGCATCAAGCCCGGCCCGCGCATGAGCGGCGCCGTCGTTCACGGCAACACGGTCTATCTCGCCGGCCAGGTCGCCAATCAGAGCGCCGGGCAAAGCGTCACCGAGCAGACGAAGGAAATCCTCTCGATCATCGACGGCCTGCTGACGGAGGCCGGCACCGACAAGTCGAAGCTCCTGATGGTCAATATCTGGCTCACCGACATGGGCACGTTCCAGGAAATGAACGCGGTGTGGGATGCCTGGGTTTCCGCCGGCAACACCCCGGCCCGTGCCACCGTCGAGGCGAAGCTTGCAGCGCCCGCCTTCAAGGTCGAGATCGCCGTCATCGCGGCCAAGTAAGCTTTGCTGCCAAGTTAAGTTTTTCAGCAAAAAGAAGCGGGCCGTACGGCCCGCTTCTTCATTCACCCTTCGATTTCGTTATGGGCAGGGATGGCGCCGGCCATCGTAGCCGAGATAGGTGCCCGAGGCCGGGTCATAGGACCGGTAGCGCTGAGCGCAATAGGCATTGCCGCCATAGACCGGCGCAGCCTGCGACTGGGCAATGGCGCCGCCGATGATGGCGCCAGTCGCAAGGCCGATAGCGCCTGCTGCGGCAGCTGAGCCGTAATCACGGCGGTAGTAACGTGGGCCGTAATAGCCATAACGGGAGCCATAGTAGCCGCGGCGCGCACCGTAGTAACGGCGGTCCACATAGCGCGGGCCACCACCGCGATAAGCACGCCGAACGGCGCGTCCACGATAGTAATCCTGCACGTACGCAGTCTTCACGTTGCCGTTCTGCACCGCGGCGACGAGTTCATTCATTGGTGTGGTCTGAGCCTCGGCGGCAAAAGCCGGAACGGCGAGGCCAAAGGTGCCGAGCGCAGCCGTGGCCGCGACAGCCATGAAGAATTTACGCATGGGACAACTCCTCCAATCTCGGGAGGCGAACGCAAAAAACCTCGGGTCGTTCCCCTTTTGAGGAATTTCGGTCTATCTCTCGCGGGAACGTGAGGATCGAGAGGCGGTTTCGTGCACTTGGGGGTGCCTCGCCTCTTCGAGACGGTCGCGGCGTAACCTCCTAGCGCATCGTGCGGAAAAGTGGACCCGGTTTTCCGCGCCGAACGATGCGCTCTTCAAAGAGTGGAGCATCGGATTGAATCCCAAAAGTGGGTCCACTTTTGGGTCCGATGCTCTAGGTAAGAGCTTGAAGAAGGGCCGAATTGTAGGCCAGCCTCTCAGGATGAGGATTGTGAGGCCGAAAACGACAATGGCCGGATCAAGCCCGGCCATGACGATTGCGTAATTCTTCGGCTCACAGAATGAACCGGCTCAGATCCGTGTTCTTCGCCAGCGTCTCCACCTCGCCGCGCACGTAAGCCGCGTTGATGGTCACCGTTTCACCCGAGCGGTCGGGGGCCGTGAAGGAGACGTCGTCGAGCACGCGCTCCAGCACCGTCTGCAGACGGCGGGCGCCGATATTCTCGACCGAGTTGTTCACATCGACGGCCACCTGAGCGAGCGCATCGATGGCATCGTCGGTGAAGACGAGATTCACGCCCTCGGTATGCATCAACGCAACCGATTGCTTGATCAGGCTCGCTTCCGTCTCGGTGAGGATGCGCTTGAAATCCTCCACCGTCAGCGGTGCGAGCTCGACACGAATCGGCAGACGACCCTGCAGCTCGGGCAGCAGATCCGACGGCTTCGAGACATGGAACGCGCCGGAGGCGATGAAGAGGATATGGTCGGTCTTCACCGGCCCGTATTTCGTCGACACCGTCGTGCCTTCGATCAGCGGCAGCAGATCGCGCTGCACGCCCTCGCGGGAGACATCGGCACCGGTGCGGCCTTCGCGGCCGGCGATCTTGTCGATCTCGTCGAGGAACACGATGCCGTTATTCTCCACCTGACGCAGCGCTTCCTGCACGATGGCGTCCTGGTCGATCAGCTTGTCGGCTTCTTCCGTCACCAGCGGCTCATAGGCTTCGCGCACGGTGGTGCGGCGGGTTTTCGAGCGACCACCGCCGAACGCCTTGCCGAACATGTCGGAAAGATTGATCGCACCGACCGACGCGCCGGGCATGCCGGGGATCTCGAACATCGGCATCCCCTGCCCTCCACCCGATTGCAGCTCGACCTCGATCTCCTTCTCGTCGAGCTCGTTGGCGCGCAGCTTGCGGCGGAAGGCATCGCGGGTGGCGGCGCTGGCAGTGGAACCAACGAGCGCATCGAGCACACGCTCTTCCGCCGACACATGCGCCTTCGCCTGGACCTGGCGGCGGCGTTCGTCCTTCACGAGACCGATGCCGATCTCGACGAGGTCACGGACGATCTGCTCCACGTCACGGCCGACATAGCCGACCTCCGTAAACTTCGTCGCTTCCACCTTGATGAAAGGCGCGCCCGCGAGCTTGGCGAGGCGACGCGAGATCTCTGTCTTGCCGCAGCCCGTGGGGCCGATCATGAGAATGTTCTTCGGCGCCACCTCTTCGCGCAGCCCACCTTCGAGCTGCTGCCGGCGCCAGCGGTTGCGCAGAGCAATGGCGACCGCACGCTTGGCGTCGTTCTGGCCAACGATGTAGCGGTCGAGTTCGGAAACGATTTCGCGGGGAGAAAACGTGGTCATCACTTCATCTTCCGGTGTCATCCCCGGCCGAGGCAGCGAAGGCTGCTGGAGGGGAGGATCCACAATCAAGGCTTTCTTCCATGTCCAGATCCCCTTCCCGGCCGCGTTGCGGCCGCCAGGGATGACACGAACGGGTTTTACGCGGCTTCCAATGTTTCGATGACGATGTTCGCATTGGTATAGACGCAGATCTCGGCGGCGATAGCGAGAGACCGGCGCACGATGGCTTCCGCATCCATGTCGGAATCGGCGAGCGCCCGCGCGGCAGCAAGCGCATAATTGCCGCCGGAGCCGATGGCCATGATGCCGTTTTCCGGCTCCAGCACGTCGCCAGCGCCGGAGAGCAGCAGACCCACATCCTTGTCGGCGACGAGCATCATCGCTTCCAGGCGCCGCAGGTAGCGGTCGGTACGCCAGTCCTTGGTGAGCTCGACGCAGGCGCGGGTGAGCTGGCCCGGATATTGTTCGAGCTTGGCCTCGAGCCGCTCGAACAGAGTGAAGGCATCGGCCGTGGAGCCGGCAAAGCCGCCGATCACACCCCCCTTGGCGAGGCGGCGGACTTTTTTCGCATTGCCCTTCACGACGGTCTGGCCAAGGCTGACCTGCCCATCACCGCCGATGACGACGCGGCCGCCTTTGCGGACCATAAGGATCGTGGTGGCATGCATGCGGGGGGTGGCGTCTTCAGACACGAGGGTCAAACTCCGGAGGGCGGGATCTAATCAGCATCGGCCACACGGCCGTTTCAAGGCCTGACTTAATCACTGATCGGGCAAAAGCAACGCGGGTGGCATTTCTGCGCAGGTCTTGCTAGAAGGCCTCGTCTCTTGTTCCGCAAAGGATTTTGATGATGCGCTCCGCGAGCGTTAGCCGTCGCACCGCCGAGACCGATGTCGCCGTGTCGATTGCCCTCGATGGAATCGGCAAGGCCGAGATCTCCACGGGGGTCGGCTTCCTCGACCATATGCTCGAACTGTTTGCCCGACACGGTCACTTCGACCTGACCGTGAAGGTGACCGGCGACCTGCATGTGGATCAGCATCATACGACCGAGGACACCGGGATCGCGCTCGGTCAGGCCATCCTGCAGGCGCTTGGCGATAAAAAGGGCATCTCGCGCTATGCCGACATCCATCTGCCGATGGACGAGACCTTGACGCGCGTGGCGCTCGACATATCGGGCCGCCCCTTCCTCGTGTTCCGGACCACCTTCCCGACGGAGAAGATCGGCGTTTTCGACACCGAACTGGTACGTGAATTCTATCAGGCGTTCGCCATCAACGCAGGCCTGACACTCCATGTGGAGACGCTCTACGGCGAGAACAGCCACCATATCGCCGAGAGCTGCTTCAAAGGCTTGGCACGGGCCTTGCGTCAGGCCGTGGCACTGGACCCAAGGGAAGAGGGCCGCGTTCCCTCCACCAAGGGTACACTCTAAATCCTTTTAAGATCCCTTGTCCGGCGGGCACGCCAGCGTCACCTCACCGGACGAGGCCTGAGGAAACGTCGCCATGACCACCTTTACTCTGCACCTCGCGCGCGATGCGCGGCCGGGTGATCCGACAGCTCTGGACGAGTCGGAGCTCGTGAAGGATGCCTTTTCCTGGGGCGCCTTCTTCTTCACCTTCCTGTGGTTCTTCTACCACCGGCTCTGGCTTGCCGGGATCGGCGTGCTGATCCTCGTCTTCGCCTTCGGCGGCCTCATGGCCCTGCTCGACGTGCATCCGCTTGCCAGCACCGTCGCGCAGCTTCTGCTGCAGGCCCTGATCGGGCTCGAGGCCAATAGCCTGAGGCGCTGGACCCTGGCGCGCCGCGGCCTGCCCATGGTCGATGCGGTCACAGCAGAAGACCGGGACGAAGCGGAAACCAAGGCCTTCGCCCGCTGGCTCGAGGCCAGGCCGACCTCCCTGCCCCGCAGCCCGGCCTCCACATCCATCCTGTCCACTCCTCGGAGGTCCGAACCGGTGATCGGCCTCTTTCCCGATGCGGAGCGTCCCCGGTGAGCGTCGCCATCATCGATTACGGGTCCGGCAACCTGCACTCCGCCGCCAAGGCTTTCGAGCGGGCCGCGCGCGAGGCGGAGCTCGATCTCACCATTACGGTTTCTTCCGATCCAACCCTCGTCGCCAAGGCCGACCGGATCGTACTGCCGGGCGTCGGCGCCTTCGCCGATTGCCGCCGCGGGCTCGATGCCGTACCGGGTATGGTGGAAGCGCTGCAACGGCGCGTCCATGAGGACAAGCGCCCCTTCCTCGGCATCTGCGTCGGCATGCAGCTCATGGCGACGCGCGGGCTTGAGCACACGACGAGCTACGGCCTCGACTGGATCCATGGTGACGTGAAGGCGATTACGCCGAGCGATCACTCTCTCAAGATCCCGCATATGGGCTGGAACACGCTGCAACAGGTGAAGCCGCACGCGATCCTCGACGGCATTCCGACCGGACCGGTCGGTCTGCACGCCTATTTCGTGCATTCCTATGCGCTCTCGCCCGCCGATCCGAACGACGTGGTCGCCACCGCCGATTACGGCGGCCCGGTCACGGCCATCGTCGGACGGGACAATCTCGTCGGCACGCAATTTCACCCCGAAAAGAGCCAGGCTCTCGGCCTCAAGCTCATCGCCAATTTTCTAAGGTGGCGCCCGTGATCCTTTATCCTGCCATCGATCTCAAAGAGGGCCGCTGCGTCCGCCTCATTCAAGGCGACATGGACCAGGCGACCGTGTTCAACGACGATCCCGCCGATCAGGCTGCCACCTTCGTGGCCCAGGGCTTCGAGTGGCTGCACGTGGTCGACCTCGACGGCGCCTTTGCCGGCAAGCCGATGAATGCTTCCGCCGTCGAAAACATCCTCAAGCGGGTGACGATCCCGGTGCAGCTCGGCGGCGGCATCCGCGACATGAAGACGGTTGAAGGCTGGCTCGGAAAGGGCGTCTCCCGCGTCATTATCGGCACAGCCGCCGTGCGCGACCCCGCCTTCGTGCGCGAGGCCGCGCGCCTCCATCCGGGCAAGATCGCGGTCGGCATCGACGCCAAGGACGGGCTCGTCGCCGTGGAAGGCTGGGCCCAGACCTCGACCCTGTCAGCGGAGGAACTCGGCCGCCGCTTCGAGGATGCGGGCGTCGCCGCCATCATCTACACCGACATCGCCCGTGACGGCATTCTCAAAGGCCTCAACTTCCCGATGACCTTGGGGCTCGCCCGCGCCGTCTCGATCCCCGTCATTGCCTCCGGCGGCCTTGCCTCCATGGCCGATATCGAGCGGCTGACCCAGCCCGATTGCTCCGTCCTCAACGGCGCCATCTCCGGTCGTGCGCTTTATGACGGGCGGATCGATCCGAGCGAAGCGCTGGCGCTACTGAAGGCGGTGTGCGCTTGAATTCAAATCCTATGGATTTCTCAAGCTCACGTCGAACGGCCAGGCTTCTTCCCTAACGACGCCAGTATAGGTTATAAAACCTCGAGATAAAGTTACATCTCGGGGGCTTCCATGGCGTTTACGGTGATTCAGGGCGGCGAGATCCGCGTCAACACGACGACGGATAACACCCAGATCGAGCAGAGCATCGCCGCTCTTAGCGACGGCGGCTGGATCGTCACCTGGCGCGACAGCGCCAAAGAAGGCTTCGGCAACGGCCGCGGCATCTACCAGCAGCGCTACGCGGCCAATGGCGAGAAGGTCGGGGAAGAGACCCACGTCAACACCACGGTCGCCGGAGACCAGGAAGCCCCTCAGGTGACCGCGCTGCCCAACGGCGGCTGGGTCATCACCTGGATGTCGGATCACGATCTCGACGGTAACTACCAAATCCATCAGCAGCGTTATGCTTCTAACGGCGCTAAGGCTGGCGGCGAGATCCTTGTCGGCGGCGACACGCTCCCCGGATCTCAGGAGTACCCGTTCGTCACCGCCCTGGAGGGCGAGAATGAGGGCGGCTGGATCGTCAGCTAGCTGTCGGGGACCCTGTCGGACAACACGATTTACCAGCAACGCTATGATTCCGACGGCAATCCCACCGAGGATCCCGACGCAATCTTAACTGGCTCGGGCCTCAGGAAATCGGTGAGCACCGCGGCTCTGCCCAATGGCGGCTGGATCACCATGTGGGCAGGCGGCGGCCCGATGGGCGGCGGGGCCGTTCAGTATCTCTTCAACGCGAACGGCACCGCGAACGGAAAACCCGTCACCATCCATAGTGACCCGGCGCCGTTTCTCCCGGGTCCCAGCGTCACGGTTCTCGTAGATGGCGGCTGGGTCGTGACTTGGTCGGCCTTAGACAGCGGAGGAGCGACTTCGACCGTCAAGCAGCAGCGATTCCTGCCAAACGGAACGGCGGCGACACCCATTGAACGCGTCAACACCACCGAGGCGGGCGTCCATGTGAACGGGCAGGCCAAGGCCCTGCCGGATGGCGGCTGGATCGTGACCTGGGCGGGCGACGGCAGGGATGGCTCCAACACTGCCATCCTGCAGCAGCGCTACGACGTGAACGGCAGCAAGGTCGGCGGCGAGACCATCGTCAACACGACAACGGACGGACGGCAGTTCTCCCCCGTCATCACGGTGCTGAAGGACGGCTCATGGGTCACCGCGTGGTGGTCCTCCTCGCTCGATCAGGAGGGAGCGGGCGCCGACATCTACCAGCAGCGCGCCTCCGGCGAATTCCTGACGGTCGCCGTCGACAAGGCGACAGGGACGGATGGCGACGAAACATTGTACGTTGCGTCCGGCACCCTCAATGCCGGCGATGAGCTCAACGCCCAGGGAGGCGAAGATACATTGCGAATGGAGGAGGCCGGCCCTCTCGACCTCACGGCTCCAGCCATCTTCGCCGGGTTTGAAATCGTTCAGGGATCAGTCGGCAACGATACCATCATCGTCAGCGCCAATCAGCTTTCTGAGCTGACGGCCATCTATGGTAGTGACGGCCTCGATACGCTCCGACTGACGACATCCGGTACCCACGACTTAATCGTCAGCCAATGGTTCGAGACCGTCGAAGGCTCGGACGGCGACGATACCTTCATCGCCGGTGATGCCCAGATTGCTGACCTTCTGACCATCGACGGGAAGGGCGGCACGAATGTTCTGCGCCTCGTGGGTGACGACGCATTCGATTTGGCCGCCCTGACGATCGCGAATTTCTCGGACATCGTTCTGACGAATGCATCGGGCACAACAGTCACGGTTGCCGACAAGGCGACGGCGCTTCTCCTGAAGGCTGAGGCCGGCAGCAACGACCGCGTCGACCTCAATACCGACGATGTTTTCTCGCTGGCTCAGCGAAGACAATTGTTCCGCCAGGGGATCGAAACCATCACCGATGCCGAAGGCACGTATACCAACGCGGCGCCGACCAAGATCGCGCTCGGAGGCGCGCGCGTCAGTGAGCTCTCGGCACCGGGAACGCAACCGGGCCTGCTCTCAGCCGAGGATGCGGACGCGGAGGAGGAATTCACCTTCGAGCTTCTCGACGATGCCGGCGGGCGCTTCATGCTGTCCGGGGATACGATCCTGGTGAAGAACAGCCTGGCTCTCGATTTCGAGCAGGCCTCATCCCACCGGATCAAAGTGCGCGTCACCGACGCGGGCGGACAGACCCTGGAGCAGGAGATCGCGATCACGCTCATCGACGTAAATCCCGAAACCGTGACGGGAACGGCCGCGGCGGACAGGTTCGTTGGCGGGGAGAGTAGCGACAGGCTGAGCGGAGGCCTCGGCAACGACACCCTGATCGGTGCCGGTGGCGACGACGGCCTGGAGGGCGGCGAGGGCGTCGATCATCTCTCTGGCGATCTCGGCAACGACATGCTTTCCGGCGGTGCGGGAGCCGACACCCTGAGCGGCGGCGGCGGGAACGACACCTATCTGGTGGAGACCGGCGATGTGATCGTCGAAGCCGCCGGCGGTGGAGCGGACACGGTTCTCACCGATGCAAGCTTCAGCCTTGCTGCCTTCTCCGAGGTCGAGATCCTGATGGCCCGTGAGATCGGCGCCGGTACGGCGCTCAATCTGACCGGCAACGCGAGGGCCAACACGCTGGTCGGCAACGCGGGCAAGAACCAGCTCAACGGTGGAACGGACAACGACACGCTGACGGGCGGCGCCGGCAAGGACGAGTTCGTCTTCGCTGCCAAAGTCGACAAGAAGTCGTGGAAGGCCAATCTCGATAAGCTCGCCGATTATGCGGTGAAGGACGATTCCATCCTGCTCGACAAGGCCATCTTCAAGAAGCTCGGCAAGGGCACGCCGCAGAAGCCGGTCAAGCTGAACAAGGACTTCTTCGTCGTCGGCTCGAAGGCGAAGGACAAGAACGACTACCTGATCTTCGATCCGAAGAAGAAAGTCCTGCTCTACGATGCCGACGGCTCCGGCAAGGGTGCGGCCTATCAGATCGCCACCTTCGACAAGAAGCTCAAGCTCGCCATGAATGCGGCGGAATTCCTCGTGATCTGACAGGCGCCTTTTTCCGTCATGGATGACCATTTTTCCGTCATAGGTGACAGCGCGCGAGAAATTTGGCATCTGACCGGCATTGTTCTTGGGAACGCAGCCGATGCTCAAAGTCCGCCTCATCCCCTGTCTCGACGTCAAGGATGGCCGTGTCGTGAAGGGCGTGCAATTCGTCGATCTCGTCGATGCCGGCGATCCGGTCGAGGCGGCCAAGGCCTATGATGCGGCCGGCGCCGACGAATTGTGCTTCCTCGACATCACGGCAAGCCACGAGGCGAGGGGGATCCTGCTCGACGTAGTGCAGCGCACGGCGGAAGCCTGCTTCATGCCGCTGACCGTCGGCGGCGGCGTGCGCAGCGTCGAGGACATCCGCAAGCTCCTGCTCGCCGGTGCCGACAAGGTCTCGATCAACACCGCCGCGGTCAAGAACCCGGATTTCGTGCGCGAGGCGGCGGAAAAGTTCGGCAACCAATGCATCGTCGTCGCCATCGACGCGAAAAAGGTTTCGGGGACAAGCGAAGAGCCGCGCTGGGAGATCTTCACCCATGGCGGACGCAACGCCACCGGCATCGATGCCATCGCCTTTGCCAAGCAAGTGGCGGAACTCGGGGCAGGGGAGCTGCTGGTCACCTCCATGGACCGGGACGGCACCAAGGGCGGCTATGACCTCGCGCTCGTGCGCGCCATTGCCGACGCAGTCTCCGTGCCCGTCATCGCCTCTGGCGGCGTCGGCAATCTCGACCACTTGGTCGATGGTGTCGAGAAAGGCCATGCCAGCGCGGTCCTCGCCGCCTCGATTTTCCACTTCGGCACCCACACGATTTCGGAAGCCAAGGGCTATATGGCTGACAAGGGTCTGAAGATGCGGCTGGACGAGCCGGCGAAGAACGCCGCCTGAGCAGAAGGACAGACTATGACCTCCTTCACCCTCAACGACCTCGCCCGCATCGTCGCCGAGCGCGCGGCTGCGCCAGCCACGGAATCCTATACGGCCAAGCTGATCGCCGGTGGGCCGGCGAAAGCGGCCAAGAAGCTGGGGGAGGAGGCGGTGGAGGCCGCCATCGCGGCCGTCGAAGGTGACCGGCAAAACCTCACGGCCGAGGCGGCGGATGTGCTGTATCATCTTTTGGTCGTGTTGCAGGGCGCAAACATTCCGCTAAGTGACGTCATGGCCGAACTGGAGCGCCGCACGGCGCAGTCGGGTCTTGCGGAGAAGGCCGCACGCAAGACTTAAAACATGGAAAAGAGGTGGTTCGCATGGACCAGCCCAACCTGATTTCCGCCGATGAGGACGATGACGGCCTCTCGCCCTATCGCACCTTCTCCCGCGACGAATGGGCCAAGCTGCGCGCCGATGCGCCGATGACGCTGGCCGCCGACGAGGTGCTGCAGCTGCAATCCCTCAACGATCCGATCTCCCTCGATGAGGTCGCGGCGATCTACCTGCCGCTCTCGCGCCTGCTTTCGCTCTACGTTGCGGCAACCCAGGGGCTGTTCAAGGCGACCCAGCGCTTCCTTCTCGCCGAGCAGCAGGAGAAGGTGCCCTACATCATCGGCGTGGCGGGCTCTGTCGCAGTCGGCAAATCCACCACCGCCCGCGTGCTGAAAGCTCTTCTCGCCCGCTGGCCGAACACGCCGAAGGTCGATCTCGTCACCACCGACGGGTTCCTGCTGCCCAATGCGGAGCTGACCCGGCTTGGCCTCATGGAGCGCAAGGGCTTTCCCGAGAGCTACGATACCGGAAAGCTGCTGCATTTCCTCGCCGACATCAAAGCCGGCAAACGCAACGTGAAGGCGCCGCTTTATTCCCACCTCGTCTATGACGTGGTGCCCGGCGAGGAAACCGTGGTCGACCGGCCGGACATTTTGATTGTCGAAGGCCTCAACGTGCTCCAGCCGGCGCGCATGCCGAAGGACGGAACCGCCATCCCCTTCGTGTCCGATTTCTTCGACTTCTCGGTCTATATCGACGCGGACGAGGAAGATCTGCACCGCTGGTATGTGAGTCGATTCCTGCGCCTGCGCCACACGGCCTTCCGTGATCCGCTGTCCTATTTCCGGCGCTATGCGGAACTGCCCGAGGCGGAGGCGATCAACATCGCCGATGGCTTGTGGAATCGCATCAACCTGGTGAACCTGCAGGAAAACATCGTGCCGACCCGTCAGCGCGCGAGCCTGATCCTGAAAAAGGGCCCGAGCCACCGGATCGAGACGGTGGCGCTGAGACGACTCTAGGGCATCGGACCCAAAGGTCCGCACGATGCGCTAGTCCTGAAACGTCGTTCCCACGCGGCGCACCGTCGAGAAGCGGCTCTTGGCATAAACGGACGTATAGGGCACCTGAACGTATTCCAAGGTCTTGCGGGCAGCCCAGCCCGGCAGCGTGGCCCTGTACCGAGCGAAATTCGGATTGGGTCCCGTTCCGAAGAGCACCTCGTTGAGGTTCAGCCCCACCCCGACATAGAAGGAGCGCTCGATCGGATAGCCGAGCTCGCGCTCCTTCTCCTCGAAACCACGCGCATCGAAGCCGACGTGCAGTTCTGCGTAGCGGAAGGGAGTATCTTTAAGCGTTTCGAACCCGCTGCCTTTCAGCGCCATGATGTAGCGCTGGCGCTCGTACGGGGGGAGAATACCGTTCTCCCCCGTGATGCCGGGCCGCTCGTAGCTTGCGGGCGTGTACATGAACCGCCAGTCCAGCTTCTCACTCAGCCCGGGAACGGAGTTCCGGACGATCGAGAAGAGCGCACCAACGCCGTTCGCCACGATATCCTCGCGCGAGAAGCGATGCCGACCCGTGAACCCGTCCATGGTTTCGGCGAGCCCCATGATGCCGAATGCGACGAGTGCGGCTGTGATCGGGGCTCCTATGGGATTCGACGCATTGGCCCGGATCCTATCCGTCAGGAGGTCGGCGATGACGTAGGTCGAGAACGAATGGCCGATCTTGTCCATGCCGCCGTGGCGGGTGTTCTTGGCGAACCATCCTTCCTCGATGGTCTGAAACCCGGAAGTGTTGCCCCAATCCCAGTCCTTGAAGCCGACAATGGCAAATCCTGCTCCAACGAGGGCCAGCTCCCATCGGATCGCATGCAGATGATCGCCCAGTTGGCTGACTGAATAGAATGTCGGAGGGATTGGCGTCGGCTCGAGGCTTGCCTTCGTAGCCGGCATAGCCGTGGTGGCCGCGACCGCAGGCGTTCTCGTATGGTGCCCCTTCGCTCGGGCCACAGAGCGGGACTCCGATGTTCCGCTCGGTTGCGCCAGGGATATCTCAGGGCGCAAAACGGCGCCCAGGATTGCAAAGCAAGCGATAAAGGCGACCACCCGCATTGGCCAATCCTCTTCCAATGCCCCCTGGGAGGATCTTTCTATGGCAAGTGGCGGAACGCAACCCCTCGGCGAACGCTAGGTCCCGCCGGGCCAAGAAGTTGGCGACAAAGGTAAACGGAAAAGCGCCAACCATTCCGTAACCGTGGGCGTTGTGCCTCCAGATGAACGGAGGCCCCATGACATCGCAGCCGGTCGACGAAAAGCTCAAGCGCAGCGCCGAGCACGCCAAGGAGGCGGCGGCTCAGACCCAGGAGGCCGCCGAGCAGACGCAGGAAGCGGCCGAACATACGCAGGCTGCCGCCACAACCACCGCCGTCGCCAGCGTGCAGATGAAGGACAGCGCCGACCGGCGCACGGAACTGGCCGCCAACCGTACGGTCTTTGCCGCCGAGCGCACCTATGCCGCCTGGGTACGCACCGGTCTGGCGTCGCTGGCCTCCGGCATCGGCGCGAAGAAGCTTTTGGAAGGTGTGGTGCCAGACTGGATGATCATCTCCACCGGCTCAATCCTTGTGTTTTTCAGCGCTTTCTGCTTCGCCTCTGCGGTCTGGCGCCAGATTTTTACGGGCGCACAGCCGCCGCAGCCCGACGTACAGCGGATCCCGCCGTTCCTGCTCGTGATCTTCAACGGCTTCCTGGTACTCGTCGCGCTCGCTGCCCTGCTCAGCATCTGGTTCGGGCGCACGGGATGGGATTGAGGACGGTCTCTGCCTCTTTGGGCGGAGTCCGTTCTGCGGTAATCTTTGCCGCTTGAAGCCTTGCGGTAAAACGGTCGATCCGATGAAAGCCCGGCAGATGGCGCTCACGCGCGACCTTGTGACGCTCGTTCATCGTGTCCTGGACGATCCCGGCCCCGAACCCGGTCTCGTCTATCACACCGAGGACGATTACGACGCGATCGTCCAAGCCACGCTGTCGTCGCATCCTGCCGGCGATGATGCCTGGCTCTTCGTCTATGGCTCCCTGATCTGGAAACCGGAAGTGGATCATGTGGAGGCGCGGCGGGGCACGGCCCATGGATGGCACCGATCCTTCTGTTTCAGGATCACCCGCTTTCGCGCGACGAAGGATCGACCCGGCCTCATGATGGCGCTCGACCGAGGGGGGCAATGCCAGGGACTTCTCTACCGGCTCCCGGGCGCATCGTTGCAAGCCCAATTGGGAAAATTATTTCGCCGCGAGTTCACCGCGAAGCCGCCCAACAGCATGCCGCGTTGGATCAGAGTTACGACCGAAGACGGCCCTGTAACGGCCCTTACCTTCGTCATGAACCGCAAGGCACCGGCTTATGTCGGACGCCTTGCATCCGAGGAGGTGGCCGATGTGCTTGCCAGAGCCTGCGGACATTGGGGTTCAGGCGCTGAATATCTCCACAACACGGTCATGCATCTGGAAGAGCACGGCATCCACGACAGCAACCTCTGGCGATTGCAGAAGCTCGTAGCGGCAAAGATCGACGAGATGGCGGACAGGTGATGCCACGATCCTAAGGCCGTGGCATCATTCTGGGGATTTCCCTCAGGCGAACAATCCTTCCTGCTGCGCCAGCTCACGCAGGTTCGTCTGCGGGCGGGCGCCGAGGTGGCTGATGATTTCGGCAGCGGCGAGGCCGCCGAGGCGGGCGCAATCGGTGAGGTCGAGGTTTTTCACCAGGCCGGCGAGGAAGCCGGAGGCGAAGAGGTCGCCGGCGCCGGTGGTATCGACCACGCGCTCGACGGGGAAGGCCGGCACGGCCTTTGTCTCGCCGCGGCTCACGATCAGGGCGCCTTCCGCCGAGCGGGTGATGGCGCCGAGCACGTTCTCCTCACGCAACGCAGCAAGTGCGGTGTTCGCGTCGGACGTGCCGTAGAGACTCTGCAATTCGTGGATGTTGGCGAAAAGGATGTCGAGGCTGCCGTCGCGCATGAGTCCCAAGAACTCGTCGCGGTAGCGGTCGACGCAGAAGGCGTCGGAAAGGGTGAGCGCGACCTTGTTGCCGGCCTCGTGGGCGATCTTCACCGCCTTGCGGAAGGCTTCCTTGGCGGCCGGGGGGTCCCAGAGATAGCCTTCGAGATAGACGATGCTCGAGGCACGCACCGTCTCCGGGTTCACGTCGTCGGGGGTGAGGTTCTGGCAGGCGCCGAGATAGGTGTTCATGGTGCGCTCGCCGTCCGGCGTCACCAGGATGAAGCTGCGCGCGGTGGCGGGGCCGTCCTCGGCAAGAGCCACATCGTAATGCACGTCGATGGCCTTGAGGTCGTGGGCGAAGAGCTTGCCCGTCTCGTCGTTCTTCACCTTGCCGATGAAGCCGGCCTTGACGCCGAAGGAAGCGGCACCCGCCGCCGTGTTGGCGCCGGAGCCGCCCGACACGATGATTGCCGGGCCCATGTCGCCGTAGAGCTCCTCGGCGCGGGCTTCGTCGATGAGCTGCATGGCGCCCTTGTGGACCTTCTTCTGCAGGAGGAAGGCCTCATCGGTATGGGCGAGCACGTCAACGATGGCGTTGCCGAGGGTGAGAACGTCGATGCGGGTCTGGGACATTAGGCAACCGGGATTATGAAAAGACGGGGCGCTTTCGCATCCACCGCCCCTGCGGTCAAGTCCAGCGCATCGTGCGGAAAAGTGGATCCGGTTTTCCGCGCTCAACGATGCACCGCTGAGAGATGAGCATCGAATAGATCCTAAAAGTGGATTCCACTTTTAGGTCCGATGCTTAGTCATTTCAGACCGCGTCCTGCACCGCCTGGATCGGCACGGGCGCGCGGCGATCCCTGTTCTGTACATTGTCGAGAATGGCAAGCATATCCTCGAGTTCGGCCTTGGAAAGGTTGCGGATCTCGCGGGCGAGGCGATTGGCGAGCAGGGTCGCCTTCGGATCGCCACCGGCCGTGTCGATCTTCACCTTGGGATCGGAGAGGTCGGCGAGGCGGGTCAGCTCATCGGCCTCGTCCCAGATGATGTGAAAATACTGCAGCACTCCCTGGATCAGCGCCCAGGTCGGTTTACCGCGCTCACCGCGCTCCAGCGCAGAGAGATAGGCACTCGACACACCGAGATGTGCGGCCATGTCCTTCAACATCCGCCTGCGCTCCTGGCGCAGCTGCCGCACCCGTTCACCGAAAGGAGTCATGGATCTATCCCGCACCCCGCCGGCGGCGGAGCCTGACATAGAGTGCACCGGATCCGCCATGCTGAGGAGAGGCTTCCTCGAAGCCGATCACGAGCGAGCGAAGGTCGGGCAGGCGCAGCCAATGGGGAACCATGCGCTTCAAGACGCCACGCTCCTCGAACATCCCGCTGCTGATGGCTGCGCCGCCCTTGCCGGTGATGATCAGAACGAGCCCGTAGCCGGAGCCCTGTGCCCGGCGAAGGAAGCTCAGAAGAGCGAAATGGGCCTCTTCCTGTCGCATCCCGTGCAGGTCGATGACGCTGTCCACATCCTTGCGGCCGCGCCGGAGGGCCTGAAGCGTCTTGCGCTCCACGGGAGAAAGCGGTGGCAGGGCCGGTTTCGCCTGGGGTGGGAGCGGGGGCAGAACAGGAGCGAGGGCCACGATCTGCGGGGCAGGAGTTGTCGCGCGCTTCGCCTCGGGTTCCGGTTCGGGCGGCAGGAGCTTTCCCGTCATGGGCTTTACGTGCCTGGCCACATGCGACCAGAGCCGCTTCTCCTCGGGGCTGAGCTGGCGGGTGCGGCTTTTCTTGGTCATGAACGGGGTTTGGGCTGCAGAACCACAAAGCGGACCGAGTGGCGCAGCAGGCCTGCGCGCCGCCCCGCCTCCTCGCCGCTGCCGAAGAAGAAATCGCCACGCGCCGGGCCGACGATGGCCGAGCCCGTGTCCTGCGCGATCATCAGCCGCTGCAGGGGTTCGGTCTTGTCGAGCGTCAGTGGCAATTGCCCGTCGAGCCAGACGGGCAGGCCGTAAGCCCAAAGCGACCGGTCGACCGCGAGGCTCCGGCCGGGCACGAGCGGGGTACCGGCGCCGCCTATAGGTCCGTCCTCGGGGGCAAGCTCGCCCGCCTCGCGGAAAAAGATATAGGATTGGTTCTGCCGCATCAGGGCCTTGGCCGGCTCGGGATTGTCTTCGAGCCACCCCATGAGCTTTGCCAGTGTCATGGTCTCCAAATCCATCTCGCCCTGCTGCACCAGCAGGCGGCCGATGGAGGTATAAGGCCGTCCGTTGCGGCCGGCATAGGCCACTCGCATGACCGAGCCATCGTTCAGGCGGATGCGGGCCGAGCCCTGCACATGGATGATGAAGGCTTCGCCTGGCCCGCGGAGATAAACGATGGGTTTGGCGAGCCGGCCTAAGGCCCCTTCCTCGATGGCGGCGCGATCCGGATAGGGCTCGTAACCATCCTTGGTCCGCCGGGCGGCCTGTAGGCCCCCGTCGAGGCCGGGGAGGGTTTCGCCCTGCGGAATAGTGACGAGGTCGCCAGGGCGGTCGAGCAGGGGGACGCGATAAATGGCGTCCGGCGTGCGCGAGCCCTGGAACTCAGGCTCGTAATAACCGGTGAGAAAGCCGTTTCCGGAGAGCGGGGCCACGCTGACGGGCTGAAAATGAGTCTCGAAAAAGCGTTTGGCCTCGGCCTTGCCAAGACCGGGTATCTTCAGGGCCTCGCGACAGACGGCCAGGAGGTCCTCCTGAGGCGCCTGGGCCGGGCGCAGCTCGGCGGCGTTTACCTCGAGCGCCCGGCAGGAGCGCAGGAAGGCCCGAAAGGCGGCAGCGTGATCGTCCGCCTCCCAGCCGGCCAGATCCGTGAAGGGCAGGGGCTCAAGGCGCGCCTGATCCTCGAGCGCCGATCCGGCGGCAGCGGACATGCTCAGCGTCCAGACGAGGGAGCAAGCGAGGAGGGCCCGCCCGACATGCCTCATTGCCCCGCTTCGGTCGCCACGAGCTGCCAGTTGGGATCGCGGCTGCCGAGCGTGCGGGCGAAGGTCCACACGTCAGTGACGTCAGCCACGGTCTCGGGGCTGCCATCGACCACGTTGCCGGAGGCGTCGCGGGTGACCGTAATCAGCTTGGAGAGGAAGCGCACCACGATCTGGGCCGTCTTGCCCTGGAGCTCGGCCCCGGCCATCTCGGCCTTGTCGATGGATACGAAGGTGGTCTCGACCGTCTCGCTCCGGCGCTCACGCTCGGTGATCGCCCGCTCGAAGCCTTCGTAGACGTCGCGGGAGAGAAGATCCTTCAGGGTCTTGCGGTCCCCTTGCGCGAAGGCGGAGACGATCATCTCGTAGGCGGCCTTGGCGCCTTCCAGAAACTCGGTCGGATTGAAATTCGGCTCAAGGCGGGCAATCCCGTCGAGGGCCTGGGACATGGGCGTGCCGGGCTCGGCGATGCCTTTCCAGCGCTCGGCAGACTGAACCTCGGCGGCGGGGCGGGTGCCATTGGCGCCAGGCAGGCGCACCACATTGTGATCCGGCTCGGCCGGCGCATTGCCGGGACGAAGGGGCGCATCGCGGCGCGACATCGGGTCGAAGGGCGGCTGCTCGTTGCCGGTCTTCTGCCCCAGGACGGAGCGAAGACGCCAGATCACGAAAACGGCGAGTACGATAAAGATAAGGGTCGTGATGTCGAAGGAATCCTGCATCGTCGATCCGTTGTGAGCCTGCCCGCGCCCGGTTGCCGCCGGGCGTTGTGTCAAGGAGGCGAAGGTGTCATCCTTCGCATATGGGGTCTTGAGGTCGTAACATCCACCTCTGCGCCCGACAAGCGAATGCATGGGCTCAAATCTCGCTTCGCGCAAATCTTGCCTCAGCTCTGAGAAGCTGATAGCGCGAAGGCCCATGGCCCGAAGCGAGCCGGCGCTTTGCTTGACGACGTATCCCGTCCGGGCCCCACGAGACACCCCTTAGGGAGCAAGAAACCCATGGCCGAGAATCCGGCAAACAACGGAGCGCCCGCGCTCAACGCCCTTGCGCAGTACTGCAAGGATTTCTCCTTCGAGAACCCCAACGCCCCCCGCTCCCTGCAGCAGCAATCGGAAGGCCCGCAGATCAACCTGCAGGTCAACGTGAATGCCAAGCAGCTGGCCGAGGCCGATTTCGAGGTTGACCTGACCCTCGAAGGCGATGCCAAGATCGGCGGCAAGGATGTGCTGTTCGCCTTCGAGCTGACCTATTCTGGCGTGTTCCGCATCCAGAACATCCCGCAGGAGCAGCTGCATCCGGTGGTAATGATCGAGTGCCCGCGCCTGCTCTTCCCCTTCGCCCGCCAGATGGTGGCCGATGCGGTGCGCAACGGCGGCTTCCCGCCCCTCTATATCGACCCGATTGACTTCGTCGCCCTCTACCGCCAGCGCGCTGCCGAGGTGCAGGGCCAGCAGGGCAACGGCCAGACGCTGTCGTAAGCGCTCGGACGCGTTTCAAATATTTTCGGATCGGGCGAGGCGGCCTCCGCTTCGCCCGATTTGTTTTTGGAGACGCTCTCCCGGCTGCGAGAGCGCAGTCTTGCTCTCCAAGCAAACATGTTGCGGTAATAATACACCCTTGCAAAACCTTCGCTGTTTGCCCCAAAGGCAAGTCCCCTGAGAAGCAATTCCTTGTATGAGGGGAAAGGCGTCGGGGTGCTTCGCACCGCCCCGCATGAATCTGTCCGGCTGGGGAGGCTGGCATGCTGTTCGCTCGGGACCATCGAAGCGAGAGGCCCATCAATTTTCACAAGCGGTTGCTGTTGACCGGAACAGCTTTGGCAGCCCTGCTGCCTTTGCCGCCTGCCGTTCATGCTGATGAAATCATCGATAATGGCGCAGTGGTCACCATTCCCGGCACCCATCCGTCGCCGTGGGATGCTGGAGGGGTCCTCACTGTTGGCGACACAAGCACCGGCACTTTGGTCATCGTGAACGGTGGTGTGGTCAGAAGTGTCGACGGCGTGATCGGCGCGACCTTTGGCTCCTCCGGGACGGTAACCGTGAGAGACAACGGCTCCCAATGGATCACCACCCGTCTCTATCTCGGTACAGGGGGCACGGGCACGTTATCCATCGAGAACGGCGGCAGCGTCACCAGTACCGGTGTCGCGCTCGGCTCCCACGTAGACACTTCATCCGGCAGCATGACGGTGACAGGAGCCGGCTCGCGCCTCAGGTCCAACGCCCTTCTCAGTGTCGGCGATTCTGGCACCGGCGTGTTGACCATCGAGAATGGCGGCACCGTCAATGTCATCAACAACAATAGCTATATCGGTTTTGTCGCCGGCTCATCGGGTACGGTGACGGTGAGAGGCCCTGGCTCGCAATGGAGCACTGAGGGCAACCTGTCTGTTGGCAATCACGGCACCGGCACGCTCACCATTGAGGATGGTGGCAGCGTCCACAGCGGCACAAGCCTGATTGGTGACAATACCGGCTCATCGGGTACGGTGACGGTGAGCGGGGCAGGCTCCAGATGGACCACCGATAACATTCTATATGTCGGCGGTAACGGCACCGGCACTCTGACCATTGCGAATGGCGGTGCTGTCAGTTCCGATGTGACGACATTGGGATTCAATGTGGGTGGGCAAGGCACACTGACCCTAAACGGGACAAACATATCGCGCGGGATCCTGACAACCGGGCAAGTGATCAAAGACCGGGGTGACGGCACGCTGACGTTTAATGGAGGCATTCTGCGTGCCACCCGCGATGAGAGCAGCTTTGTTTCCGGCTTTGCACCTGGAAACGTCGTCATCAATGGTGGCGGAGCGTTTCTCGACAGCAATGGCCACACTATCGGAATCGCGAATGTCTTAAGCGGGTCAGGTTCTCTGACGAAGACCGGTATCGGCACGCTGACGCTTTCGGGCGCGAACACTTATTCCGGCGGCACAACGATCAACGACGGCACCATCGAGATCCGGAACGCCGCTGCGCTTGGAACGGGAGACATCTTCCTGGCAGGCGGTCACCTGCGCTCCAACGTCGCCGGCACGGCGACGCTCTCGAACCCCATCATCATCAGAGCGGGCGATCCTGTCAGAACGATCTCGGCCGCGACGGGCCAGACGCTCAACATCAATTTCAGTTTCGTCGGCAACAGTGCAACCCTGAGATTCGGCACCGCATCGGATACCGGAACGGTGAGCGGCGGCGGCACGGTGAGCGGCGGCTACGGGATCTATTGGATCGAAGTGGTCGGCGGCACGCTGAGGGCGGGTTCTCGGGCGCTCAGCACGCTTCTCAGTGGCGGCGCGCAGGCGCTGACCATCCACGAGAACGCCACCGTCGATATGACGACTTACGATTCCACCTTCTTCGACCTGCGCGGGCGGGGCACGCTGACCGGCAACGGCGCGACCTTCACGATCAGCGAAGGCATCTTCGACGGCAATATCAGCGGCAATACCACCCTGAAGAAGGTCACCCCCGTTACGCTCACGTTGAACGGCAGGAACACACTCACGGGACCGACACAGGTTCTGAACGGTCTCCTGGTGGTGAACGGATCTCTGGCTTCGTCTCCGGTCTCGGTGAGCGTTGACGCCCATGGCAAGGGCACGCTTGGCGGCACCGGCACCGTCGGCAGCCTGTCGGTGCTGTCGAGCGGCACGGTGGCGCCGGGCAATTCCATCGGCACACTGAACGTGAACGGCAACGTGTCCTTTGCGTCCGGCTCGTTCTATGCGCTCAAGATCGACAAGGCCGGACGGTCCGACAGGATCGCCGCCACCGGCGCGGCGACGCTCTCGGGTGGCACCGTGCGGATCCTGCCCGATCAGGGCGCCGGCTATGTGGGGGACAGTCCCTATCTCATCCTGACGGCGCGAAACGGCGTGACGGGGAAATTCGCCGGCACGAGCGGCGGCCCCTTCGCCTTCGTCACACCCACCCTCGGTTATAGCAACGACACGGTGACCCTCATCCTCGTCCGCAAGACGGATCCAACGGACCCGACCGATCCGACAAACCCGGACGAGCCAACCCCCACGGCCTTCCACTCCGTCGCCCAGACCATCAACCAATACCGCACCGCCGATGCGGTCGAGGCGCTGAGCGCGGGCGACACCCTCTATCGCACGGTGCTGGGATCGAGCGTCGGCGCGGCGCGCCAGGCCTTCGATGCGCTCTCCGGTGAGGCGCATGCCTCGGCCATGAGCGTGGCTTACGAGGACAGCCGGCTGGTGCGCGAGGCGATCCTCACCCGCCTGCGCCAGCCGGCAGTCTCGAACCTGCCGACACTCGCGCAGGGCTCCTACAACGCCGCCTATGCCGCCGATCTGCCGGGCGCGGGACCACAAACAATCGCCGTGCCGAGGCTCAGCCTCGATCCGCGCCGCCTCGCCCTCTGGGGCGAAGGTTTCGGGTCCTGGGGCAAGGCGGATTCGAACGGCAACGCGGCCTCTCTCGACACGTCCACCGGCGGATTCATTCTCGGCGCCGATGCCTCGCTCGATCCGACTTGGCGCCTGGGCCTCGCCGGCGGCTTTACGCGCACGACTTTCGATATCGATGGGCGCCTGTCCTCAGGCACCAACGAAAGCGTCTTCGGGGCGCTCTACGGGTCTGGGTCCTGGGGTGCTTTCCGCCTGAGGCTCGGCGCGGCTTATGCCTGGCATGATGTCGATATCCAGCGTCGGGTACAGTTCCCCGGCTTCACCGACTCGACCAGCGCGTCCTATAACGGCTGGTCAGCCCAAGCCTTCGCCGAACTTGGCTATCGTGTCGATCTCGCAGGCGTCCAGCTGGAGCCGTTCATCGGCGCCTCCGTGCTGCGGCTGCATACGGATGCCTTCCAGGAGGAGGGCAGGGTGGCCGCACTCACCGGCCTCGGACAAGATCAGGATCTCGCCACCACCACACTGGGCCTGCGGGCTCAGGCGCGTCTGAGCGCCGATGTTCCGCTGACAATCCGCGGTATGCTCGGCTGGCGCCATGCCTTCGGCGATGTCAAGCCTGAAGCGCTTCTCGCCTTTGCGGGTAGCGCTTCAGCCTTTGTGGTGGCGGGCGTTCCGGTGGATCGAAACGCTCTCGCGGTGGAGGCCGGTCTCGACTGGCAGGCCTCGGATGCCCTGAGCCTTGGTGTGGCCTATTCCGGCCAGATCGGCGAGCGCGCGCAGGACCATTCCCTCAAAGGCAATCTCGTCTGGCGCTTTGCTACGCACTGAGACGGCAGATCGCCCCGAGACCGGTATCTACGACGCCTCGGGAGTGGTCTCGCCGAGATATTCGCGCCAGAGAGCATTCTCACCGAGGGACTTGATGAACGCCTCGTGCGCCGCACGCTCGGTGTCGGTCAGGCGCGAGATCAGGGTGCGCGGACGGGCCTCTCGTGCCGCAATCTCGCCCTGCGCCGCCGCGCGGCTTCGTGCGGCAGGCTTCATCGCGAGGTCGAAGCCGACCTGCCGGCCGCCGATCAGCTCGATATAGACCTCGGCAAGGATCTCGGCGTCGAGCAACGCCCCGTGCTTGGTGCGCTTGGAATTGTCGATCCCATAACGGCTGCAGAGCGCATCGAGGTTGTTCGCCGCACCCGGATGCTTGCGCCGGGCCATCGAGAGCGTGTCGACCACATCGGGAAGGCTGAATGGCCTGTGCCCGGTGCGGGCGAATTCCGCATTCAGAAAGCCGATGTCGAAGGCGGCATTGTGGATCACGAGCCGCGCATTGCGGACGAACTCGGCAAACTCGTCCGCGATCGCCGCGAAGACGGGCTTGTCCTTGAGAAACTCATCGGAGAGCCCGTGGACCGCGAATGCGCCAGGCGAGACCGGGCATTCCGGGTTGATATAAACGTGATAGCTCTTGCCGGTCGGGATGTGGTTGAGAAGCTCGACACAGCCGATTTCGATCACCCGGTCGCCATTCGCATGATTGGTGCCGGTAGTTTCGGTATCGAGAACGATTTCACGCAACATCGTTGACTAACTCTTCATCAAAAAGGGATGACGCCGTCCCGGCCGGCCGGCGAGACAGGTGAGAACAGACCGCACCTGCGCCTCCGCCGAGTCGAAACCGCGGCTGGTATCAACCAGAAAATGGGCGCGCCGACGCTTGTCCTCGTCCCTCATCTGCTTGGCCAGGATGGCACGAAATTTTTCTTCCGTCATGCCGGGACGGGCGAGCACGCGGTCGCGCTGAACGGAGGCTGGCGCGGTGACAACAAGAACCGCATCGCAGCGCGTCTCGCCGCCGGTCTCGAACAGGAGGGGAATGTCGAGCACGGCTACCGGCGACAAGGCAGAGACCTTTTTAAGAAAACTCTCCTCCTCCTCGCGCACCAGCGGATGCACGATGGCCTCCAGCTGCTTCATACGCTCGGGATTGTCGAGGACTGCTGCTCCGAGCTTTGCCCGGTCGACGGCATCGTCGCTGACCGTGCCGGGAAAGGCTTTTTCGATCAACGGCGCGGCACGGCCGCGATAGAGCTTGTGCACGGCAGCGTCGGCATCATGAACCGGCACACCGAGCTTGCGAAACAGATCGGCGGTGGCCGATTTTCCCATGCCGATGGAGCCGGTGAGGCCGAGCACGAAGGTCATCTTTTTCCCTCGATATCGGCGAGGATCAGCGCCCGCAATTCAGGCGTCACCTCGGGCGTCACGCCGAACCAGCGTTTGAACCCAGGCACTGCCTGATGAAGCAGCATGCCGAGACCATCGACTGTTCTTAAACCCTGCGCCGTCGCCGCAGCCAGGAGGGGGGTCTCGAGCGGAACATAGACGATGTCCGCCACGGCGGCATCACGCGGCGCCTTGGACAAATCGAGGGCGAGCGGTGGCTGGCCCGCCATGCCGAGCGACGTCGTGTTGACGATGAGCTGGGCATGCGGGATCACCCGCGGAAGAGCCTCCCAGGCCGAGGTCTCCAAGCCGACGGAACTGCCGGGCCTGAGATCCCGGACCAGGTCCTCGGCCTTCGACAGGGTACGGTTCGCCACGAAGATGCGCTTGCAAGGCCGGTTCTGGAGACCCGCCACCACGGCACGGGCGGCTCCGCCGGCTCCAAGCACGAGAACCGTCTCCACATCCTGTTCCCAGCCTGTCCCCAGGGTCGCATCGAGATGGGCCATGAAACCGGTGACATCCGTGTTGTCGCCCCAGAGCACGCCATCCTCGATCCAGAGGGTGTTGACGGCGCCCACCCTCTCCGCCTGCGCTGTGCGACGCTCGACGCCGAGGAAAGCCATCTCCTTGTGGGGGATCGTGACGTTGCCGCCGGCGAAGCCCTGCGACCGAAAGCTCTTCAAGAAACCCCCGAAGTTAACAGGCGCGACATCGATGCGCTCATAGGAGCCGTCGAGCCCGTATTGCTGCAGCCAATACCCATGGATCAGCGGCGAGCGGGAATGCTTGATCGGATGGCCGACGACGAAGGCCTTCGTCATGAAGTCAAAATCCTTAAAGGGCAAGGCAGCCGAGACGGCGCAAGGCGGCGAGAAGCGGAAGCAGGGGAAGGCCCAAAATCGTCGAGTGATCCCCTTCGACCGTCTCGAAGAGATGAACGCCGAACCCTTCGAGCTGGTAAACGCCAACGCTTTTGAGCACATCCGGACCGGCGAGGTCGAGATAGAGATCGATGACCTCATCCGTCAGAGGCCGCATGGTCAGATAGGCGCTCGCCACGAAATCCTCGACCACCCGCCCGCCGATGGCGAGAGTTCCTGCGGAATGGAGAGCATGCTGACGCCCCGCCACGCGCTTGAGCTGCGCATGTGCGGCAGCTCGGTCTACCGACTTGTGAAAAATTTCTCCTTCGCATTCGAGCACCTGATCAGCCCCCAGCACGACCCGCTCAGGATGACGGCGACTCACCGCAAGTGCCTTTTCCGCAGCAAGGCGTGCGGCAAGCGCTGGCGGATCGAGTTTTTCCGCTGCGGCCGCCTCTTCAACGGCGCGCTCGTCGATACCCGCATTCTGCGTCTCGACAGGAAGGCCCGCACTCACGAGCAGCGTAAGACGTGTCGCGCTTGTCGAGGCGAGAAGCAGCTTTTCGGAATGGGTCCAGAGTGCGGGCATGAATCTATTCCGCGATGAAACGCAGCCGATGGTCGCGATAGAGATCGATGATCGCCGCTGCGGTCTCCTCGATGGAGCGGCGGGTCACGTCGATCACTGGCCAGCCGTTGCGGGCGAAGAGCCGCCGTGACGCTGCGAGTTCCTCCGCCACCGCGTCGCGATCCACATAAGACGTGTCGTCATCGGCGTTGAGACTGAGGAGGCGGTTCTGCCGGATTTGCACGATGCGTTCCGGCGTTGCTACGAGCCCGACGATGAGGGCTTTTTTAGCCGATTCCAGAACCGGTGGTGGCGGCACGCCGGGCACGAGAGGAATATTCGCCGTTTTCAGGCCGCGATTGGCGAGATAGACCGCCGTCGGTGTCTTCGAGGTTCGGCTCACGCCGACGAGGATCACATCCGCTTCATCGAGATCATGCGGCAGATGCCCGTCGTCATGGAGAAGTGTGAAGTTCATCGCATCGATGCGCTTGAAATATTCTGCGTTCAGCATGTGCTGCGCACCGGGGCGCGCGGTCGAATGCGTACCGAGATAGGAGGAGAGCAGGGCGTGCACCGGCTCGAGCACGGAGAGATGCGGCGAGCCGGTGGCGCGGCAGACCTCTTCGAGCCGATGAGCCAGATCCTGCTCGACCAGGGTGTAGAGCACGATGCCGGGCGCGGTCTCGATCTCGCTGATCACGCGCTCGAGCTGCGTGTTGGAGCGCACGAGCGGATAGACATGCTCGATGGCGGCGACGCCCTCATATTGCGCTACCACCGCGCGGGCGACGGTGATCAGCGTTTCGCCAGTCGAATCCGAGACGAGATGGAGATGGAAATAGCTGCGTCCCACGGCGGATGCTCTCTATGGAGAGGAGTCGATCAGTGTGGATAAAACGACCCGGTCCCGAGGTCCAGCGGAGGGGCCTGTGGGATTCGTCTCGAGCCATCAACAGGGCTCATCGTTGTGCGACTCTGAAACTGTCCAATTGGGAGAATCCGGTACGAATCACCCCCAAATTTTCGATTCAGATTTGGTTAATCTTCGTTAACGGGCTGTTAAGGTTTAACAATTCGGAAAGGATTGTGGCACGTCCGCCCCAACCGTTAATGACCCGTTAACAGCGCAGCCCGTGTGGAACGTCTGTGGACGGGGTTGCGGCTTTGCGATTCACGGCCCAAGAGAAACATCAGATTCTTTGATTCAAAGATTATATTTTAAGAGAGGGCCTGTGAGCGAGCGTCCCACCAAAGCGATCCTCCGCGTGCTGAACGGCGAGCCGGTCTGGCCGCTGCCGATCTGGATCATGCGTCAGGCCGGCCGTTATCTGCCGGAATATCGAGCCACCCGAAGCCAAGCGGGCTCCTTTCTCGATCTCTGCTACACGCCGAGGCTTGCCGAGGAGGTAACGCTTCAGCCGATCCGCCGCTTCGGCTTCGACGCCTCTATCCTGTTCTCCGACATCCTGGTCATCCCCCATGCGCTGGGCCAGGACGTGCGCTTCGTCGAGAATGAAGGACCGAAGCTCGATCCGGTGACTTCCGAGAAAGATTTTTCGAGACTCGCCGAGGAGCTGCCGCTGGAGCGGCTCGATCCGGTCTTCGAGACCCTCGACCGCCTGAGCAAGAGCCTGCCGAAGGAAACGACGCTCCTCGGCTTCTGCGGCGCGCCCTGGACGGTGGCGAGCTACATGATCGCCGGCAAGGGGACGCCCGATCAGGCACCGGCGCGGCTGACCGCCTATCGCGATCCGGCTTTCATGGATGCGCTGATCGACAGGCTGGTCCAGGCCTCCACCGCCTATCTCATCCGCCAGATCGATGCAGGCGCGGAGGCGGTCCAGATCTTCGAGAGTTTCGGCTCGGCCCTGCCACCCGCGCTTTTCGACCGGCTGTCGCTCAGCCCGATCCGCCGGATGGTGGAGGGCTTGAAGGCGGCGCGGCCGCAGGCAAAGGCCATCGTGTTCGTGCGCGGCGGTGGTGCCAACCTTCATCGCTTCGCTGCAGCCGGGATTGGCGACGCGCTGGCCCTCGACTGGACTCTCGATCCAGCCGTGGTGCTGCCGACCCTGCCGGACACGGTCGCAACCCAGGGCAATCTCGATCCACTCGCGCTGATTGCCGGGGGCGAGGCGCTGACCAAAGGTGTCGATCATATCCTCAATGCGGTGCGCGGACGGCCGCATATCTTCAATCTCGGGCACGGCATCCTGCCGGAGACACCGATCGAACACATGGAACAGATGATCGCTCGCGTGCGGGGGGCATGAGATGTTGTATCTTTGGATCAAGGCGGCCCACGTGATCGCCATCATCGCGTGGATGGCGGGCATGCTCTATCTGCCGCGTCTCTTCGTCTATCATTGCGATGTGCCAAAAGGCTCGATCCAGTCCGAGACCTTCAAGATCATGGAGCGGCGTCTGCTCAAGGCGATCATCAACCCGGCCATGAGCCTGGCCTGGATCCTGGGCTTGATCCTAATCTGGCAAGGCGGCTGGTACACTTCCGGCTGGCTGCACGCGAAGGTGCTCCTGGTGCTGATCCTGTCCGGCATCCACGGTTTCCTGTCGAAGACCGTGAAAGTCTTTGCCGCCGACGCGAATGTGCGCCCGGCGAAGTTCTACCGGATGATCAACGAGGTCCCGACGATCCTCATGATCGGCATCGTGATCCTGGTGATCGTGAAGCCGTTCTGATTTTTTGTTCAACACAGCTGTCATCCCGGTCGGTGCAGCCGATCCGGGATCGCAGGACGAGTATGACGTGATCTTCCCTCCCCCTTGCGGGGAGGGACAGGGGTGGTCTGACTGGGTTGAGCGATCAGTCCAGCCGGATACTGTAGTAGCCATTAATCCAGCTGGAAAAAAGCAGCGCTCCGACTTTTCGACCCCCACCCTCAATCCCTCCCCGCAAGGAGGGAGGGAAGAGACGTCCTGCCCGCCCCGGTGCTCGCGACGTCGTGTTTTAAACCCTCTTGAGCCTTGGCCCGAATAAGGCTAAAAGGGAATCCTCTTCCTCTAAAGACAGGTTGCGCTGCACGGGCCCGACAGGGCTCTCTCAAGTCACCCTTCGTGAACTGAGCGGCCCTGTCCAACGTTTCCCCGACCTTCCCGCGTACAGCTCCATCTGCCCGCGATTTTACCCCGAGAGTGTTCCCCGATGAGGGAAATCAAACTTCAAGACCTGAAATCCAAATCCGCCACCGAACTGATCACCTTCGCCGAAGAGCTCGAGGTCGAGAACGCGAGCACCATGCGCAAGCAGGAGCTGATGTTCGCCATCCTCAAGCAGCTGGCGGCGCGCGAGGTGGAAATTATCGGCGCCGGCGTCGTCGAGGTGCTGCAGGACGGCTTCGGCTTCCTGCGTTCCGCCGATTCGAACTACCTGCCCGGCCCCGACGACATCTATGTCTCGCCCTCGCAGATCCGGAAATTCGGCCTGCGCACCGGCGACACGGTGGACGGCCCGATCCGTGGCCCGAAAGAGGGCGAGCGCTATTTCGCGCTGCTCAAGGTCAACACGATCAATTTCGAGGATCCCGAGAAGATCCGGCACAAGGTTCACTTCGACAACCTGACGCCGCTCTTCCCGCACGAGCGCTTCAATCTCGAGATCGCCGATCCGACCAGAAAAGATTTCTCGCCGCGCATCATCGACATCGTCTCGCCCATCGGTAAGGGCCAGCGCGCGCTCATCGTCGCGCCGCCGCGCACCGGTAAGACCGTGCTGATGCAGAACGTCGCGCAGTCGATCACCACCAACCATCCCGAGTGCTACCTCATCGTGCTGCTCATCGACGAGCGTCCGGAGGAAGTGACCGACATGCAGCGCTCGGTGAAGGGCGAGGTCGTGGCCTCCACCTTCGACGAGCCGGCGACGCGCCACGTGCAGGTCGCCGAGATGGTGATCGAGAAGGCGAAGCGTCTCGTGGAACATGGCCGCGACGTGGTCATCCTGCTCGATTCGATCACGCGTCTGGGCCGCGCCTACAACACGGTGGTGCCGTCTTCAGGAAAAGTGCTCACCGGCGGTGTCGACGCCAACGCCCTGCAGCGTCCGAAGCGCTTCTTCGGTGCGGCGCGCAACATCGAGGAAGGCGGTTCGCTCACCATCATCGCGACGGCGCTGATCGATACCGGCTCGCGCATGGACGAAGTGATCTTTGAAGAGTTCAAGGGCACTGGTAACTCGGAAATCATTCTGGATCGCAAGGTCGCCGACAAGCGCACCTTCCCGGCCATCGACATCACCCGCTCCGGCACCCGTAAGGAAGAACTGCTGGTGCCGAGCGACACGCTCAAGAAGATGTACGTGCTGCGCCGCATCCTCAACCCGATGGGCACGGTCGACGCCATCGAGTTCCTGCTCGACAAGCTGCGTCAGACCAAGTCGAACCAGGAATTCTTCGACTCGATGAACACCTAAGGCGGAACGTCCGCCTACGGAATTTTGGCCCCATCCTCCGGTGCCGCTTTGCGGCCAGGAGGGTGGGGCCTTTGTTTTGTGTTTTACAACACGCCCATCAGCCACAGCACGATCAGGGTCAACACGGCGGAGACCAGGAGCGAACCTGCGCAGCCGAGCCGGTTCGAGAAGAACAAGAACATCGCCGCTCCCTTATGCTGTCGCGGGTCATCCTTTGCTTGCGGAACCGAAGACGCCGCTTGCCAGCACAACGCCGAACGTCGCCAATGTTATCCCGATGAGAGCGACGGTATCCGGGATCTCGCCGAGAACGGGAATAGCGATCAAAGCTGCCAGCACGATCGACAATGGCGAGACGGCTGCAGCGCGCGAGGCGCCAAGGCGGTCGATGGCGATGCCGTAAAGCACGATGCCGGCGACGCCCGACAGAAATCCCTGCAGGACGGCCTGCAGGATCACAGATCCAGCAAGTCCATCATCGAGCGCATGAACGAGAGATGGAGCGCCGAGGGGCAGGAGGATGAGGAATGACCACAACCCGATGAGCGCGGCGGCCTGAAGGGCCGACAATCCGCTGCGGCGATAGGCATGGGTGTAGATCCCCCATAAACAGGCGCCGGCGAGCAGCAGCACATGCCCGCGCCAAGTGCCGTTGCCGGCATAGAGCAATCCATAGCCGCCGATACAGACGACGCCGATGAGGATGAGCGCGAAGCCGGCGACGCGGATACGTCCGAGTCGCTCGCCAAAGACGAGCCACCCGATCAGCGCCACGAAGAGCGGCATGGTGCCGGGCAGAAGCGGGCCGATCTCCGCTGCCGGAGCGAACTGCATGCCGAGCGCGACAATGAGAAAGAACGGAGCACCGGAGCCGAGAAGCCCGAGGCCTTTCAAGAAACCGAGATTCTTCGGGAACAGACCGATCCGCCAGCTGATCGGGAGCAGCAGGAGGGCGGGAACTCCGAAGCGCAACAGACCGACGGCGGCCGGCGGTAAATCATGCGTCACCGCATGACGGGTGGCGACCGCCCAGACGGCCCAGATCGTGACGGTGGCGAAGGCGGCGAGCCAGCCGATCAGGGCAGGGCGAGTTTGAGCCTGGGGCGAGGCAAGGGCAAGATCGGACATGGGAAACCTCCATGCCTAAGAGCATAGGCTTTCAGGGCAGGGCATGTCCTTGCGAAGTTTGACTTGATGCTTGCCTATTCTTGGCAGAAAATTGCTCAGAAATGGGTTTTCACGCATCCATGCCCTATATCAATCTCGACGCCATCGATCTGCGGATTCTGAACGCCCTTCAGAGCGACGGGCGGCTGACCAATCAGGAACTGGCCGATCAGGTTGGCCTCTCGCCCTCTCCTTGTCTCCGGCGGGTCCGACGCCTGGAGCGTGATGGCTTCATCCGCACCTACCGAGCCGTGCTCGACCGGGACTCCGTCGGCTTGGGTCTTACCGTCTTCGTCGAGATCAAGGTGGAAAAACATTCCCGCGACAATGCACAGGCGCTCCAGCAGGCGCTCGCCGCGATGCCCGAGGTGGTGGCCTGCCACATGGTCTCCGGCACAGCCGATTTCATCGCCGAGATCGTGGTGACCAATCTCAAAGCCTACGAGAAGCTGTTGACGGAAAAGATCCTGATCCTGCCGATGATCGGCGACATCCGCTCCAACTTCGCCCTCACGCGCGTGAAATCCGACGCGGCTCTGCCGCTGACACATCTCAAGCGGGAGGTTGAGGAGCGGAAGCCTGATTGCTGAGGGCTCCTCGCAACGATTCTGCCCATGCCGGAGTCAGGCTGGACATTCACCTCTTTCGGCATCACCGGCCTTGTGCCGGTGATCTCAAATCATTGAAGCGCCGAGCTTCACCGCATCGGGACAGGCCCGGCCATGATGGGAGGGTTGTGTCTATGGAGGGCTGATTAGCCCTTGCCTCGGATCTCAAGCATCTCCTCCACCCGCGCTTTCAACCCTTCCGCATCCGTGACCGGGAGGGAGCATCGCATGCCGGCACAGATGAGGGCCTGGGCCTCGGTGTGCGAAGAGGCAAGAGCCTTGGCCGGATGGTTGACGTCGAGCGCTTCGCCCATGCGAAGCTGCCGGACGCTGCGGTCGGGGTAGGGGATTTTGAGCGCGGTCTTAAACAAAGCGGCGGCCTTGTTGCCCGTGACGAGGATGCTCAGGCCGCGCAGGTGCAGGTCGAGGGCGTTGAGGATCGAGGTGTGGCCGAGCGGCGCCGAGCGTGCGGCGCCCACGAGCCGGCTCAGGATGTCGGAGGCGCACCGGAGATCGTGTTCTGTTTCCGTGATCTGCGCCAGGCGAACGAGCGCCTCGGCGAAAATGCCATTGGCGTTGGGCACGGCATCGTCCTGCGTCGGCTGTGGTCGAACGACCAAGGGGTCCGCGCCCTGAGCGGTCATGGCGAGGGAGCCTGTTTCCTCGACCCAATATTCGGCGAGCAGCACATCGCGCCAAGTCTGCGCATCCTGGAGGTAAACGGGTTCGGAAGTCATCTCGAAGAGAGCCAGTGCCGCCCGCATCATGGCGGCATGGTCGAGGGCGAAGCCGGGGAAGATCAGCGCGCCGCCGCGCCAGGAATGGCCGAGCCGGCCGTCGCGGCTCATTGATTCCGCCACGAAACGATAGGCTTGGGCCGCTAGCGTCATCCAGTCCGGCCGGTCGAGAAGGGAAGAGGCCCGTACGAGGCTGGAGATCATCAGCCCGTTCCAGTCCGCCAGCACCTTGTCGTCGAGGCCGGGCCTGACCCGTGAGGCTCGCCGCTCCAGAAGTTTTCCGCGCATGATCGCGAGCCGCTCCTCGGCAGCAGGCGGCGCCTCGCCGGAGATGAGCCGGTTCGGGATGTTGCGGCCCTCGAAGTTTCCGTTCTCGGTGATGTCATAGGCCTTGGCGAAGAAGGCGGCATCTTCCTCGCTTAAGGTCTCGCGGATCTCCGTGAGACTCCAGACATAGAAGCGGCCTTCTTCACCTTCTGAATCCGCATCGAGGCTCGAGGCGAAGGCGCCCTTGGGCGTGTTCATCTCCCGTTGAAGCCAGGTGACGATTCCTTCGGCCGCATCGCGGAAGAGGGCGCGGCCGGTCTCCACAAAGGCCAGCGCATAGAGTTCCAGGAGCTGCGCATTATCGTAGAGCATCTTTTCGAAGTGCGGCACGAGCCAGCGGTCGTCGACGGAATAGCGGGCAAAGCCGCCGCCGAGATGATCGTGGATGCCGCCGAGTGCCATCTGCTCCAAGGTGAGAAGGAAGCGCCTCTTCGCCTCGTCATCTCCGGTGCGGCGGGCATAGCGAAAAAGATATTCGAGGATCGGCGGGTTGGGGAATTTCGGAGCGCCCTGGAGGCCGCCATTTTCCGTGTCGATCAGTTCGGTGAGCCTGAGGCCCATGCGGTCGAGATCGTCGCGGCCGAGCGGGCCGCCATCGCTCCCGTCGGTCCTGGCGAGGTGCTGCTTGATCGCATCCCGGTTCTTGAGGATGCGCTCAGGCTCGGCGTGGTAAAGACGGCTGATCTCCCGCAGCACGCCGACGAAGCCCGGCCGGCCGAAGCGCGGCTCCTTCGGGAAATAAGTGCCGCCCCAGAACGGCTCACCGTCCGGCGTCAGGAACATAGTGAGCGGCCAGCCGCCGGGCTCGCCCAGCAGGTGGAGCGCGCTCATATAGACATGGTCCACATCCGGCCGCTCTTCCCGGTCGACCTTGATGTTGATGAAGAGCTCGTTCATGACCACGGCCACGTCCGGATCTTCGAAGCTCTCATGGGCCATCACATGGCACCAGTGACAGGCAGCATAGCCGATGGAGATCAGGATCGGCTTGCCCTGCCGCTTGGCCTCGGCCAAAGCCTCGGGACCCCATTCCCACCAATGGACAGGATTGTCCCTGTGCTGCAGAAGGTAGGGGGAGCTGGCCTCTTTCAGGCGATTCATGGGTTCTGCTCCGGCTTCGGGCTCAATCGATTCGGATCAGAACCGATCCTGACCACGCCTCATGTTTTTAAGACTTCATCAACCTTAAATCCTCTTACCTGTACGAGGTTCACCTTCATGCGTTCGGACGACACCATCTTCGCCACTGCCTCCGGTCACGGCCGCGCCGCCGTCTGCCTAATCCGGATCAGTGGGAAGGAGAGCCGCACCATTCTGGAACGGATGGCGGGAAGGGTGCCCGAACCCCGGCGCGCGGTCGTGTGGACATTAAAGGACCCTAGCACCGGCGAACCGCTCGATCAGGCTCTGGTCCTGTGGATGCCGGGGCCGGGGAGTTTCACCGGCGAGGATCAAGCCGAACTCCAGATCCATGGCGGACTGGCGACCCGGGCCGCCGTGCTGCGCGCTCTTGCTTCCATTGACAATTGCCGTGCGGCGGAGGCCGGTGAGTTCACCCGCCGCGCCTTTCTCAACGGGCGGATGGACTTGAGCCAAGTCGAAGGCCTTGCCGACATCATCGATGCCGAGACGGAGGCGCAGCGTCGCCAAGCCATGCTTCAGCTCGGCGGGCGTCTGGGCAATGCCGCCGAGGGTTGGCGCGAGAACGTGCTGCAGGTTCTGGCGCTGCTGGAAGCGAGCCTCGATTTCTCCGACGAGAGTGATGTGCCGGAGGATCTGGAAGCGGAGATTTGTGAGATGATCGATCGGGTGCGGGGCGAGATCGGTCGCGCCACGGCGAACCGCAGCGGCGAGCGCCTGCGCGAGGGGCTCACCGTCGTGCTGGCGGGACCTCCCAATGCGGGCAAGTCGACCCTGCTGAACGCGCTCGCTCAGCGGGACGTCGCCATCGTCTCGCCGATTGCCGGCACGACCCGCGATGTGATTGAGGTCCATTGTGATCTCGGCGGGCTGCCTGTGATCATTGTCGATACGGCGGGCCTCAGAGAGAGCGGTGACCTGATCGAGCAGGAGGGCGTATCCCGTGCCCGCGCCCGCGTGGAAAATGCCGACCTCGTGCTCTGGCTGGTTCCGCCGGAAGGCGGAGAAAGTGAGCCACCTAGGGCCAGGTGCCTTCTGCGCGTGGGCACGAAATCCGATTTGAATCGGATCCGACACGATTGCGACCTCATGATTGCGGCCGCCACAGGTGAGGGGCTGCCGGAACTCATCGCACGTCTGGAGCGGGAGGCCGCGGCGCTGATGGGGCAGGGCGATGCCATCGTTACCCGTGAGCGTCACCGCAAGGCTCTAGAGCGCGCCTATGCCGCTTTGGAGCGGGCCCGCGCCATGCTGGTCAGCCACGGTCCGCTCGAATTGGCGGCGGAAGAGGCGCGGTTGGCCGCCCGCGCCGTCGGCGAGATCACGGGCCGGGTGGATGTCGAGGATGTGCTCGACCGCCTGTTTTCCAGCTTCTGCATTGGCAAGTGATCCGTCATCAGTAACCCTGACTCGAATCTGTGAGAGTCGATTTTCGGCTGTTCACGAATCGGTGGAACAATGCTGAATCGGATGCGCACATCCTGTGAACAGGATGTGCAGAACCGAGGTCCGGTCCAAAATGTTTCACGTGAAACATTTTGCCCTTTTGACCTCCGTGGCGCCGGGACTTAGATCCAAGCGCATCGTGCGAAAAAGTGTTTTCGGTTTTCCGCGCCAAGCGATGCGCTCGGCAGGAAAAGGAGCATCGGATCGATCCCAAAAGTGCATTCCACTTTTGGGTCCGATGCTCTGACATGGAGAATTTCATGAGTCAGGTGTTCGATGTGATCGTCGTGGGCGGCGGCCATGCGGGGTCCGAGGCGGCCGCCGCGTCGGCGCGCACGGGCGCACGCACGGCCCTCGTCACCCACAAGCTATCGACCATCGGCGCCATGTCCTGCAACCCGGCCATCGGCGGTCTCGGCAAGGGCCACCTCGTGCGCGAGATCGACGCCCTCGACGGCGTCATGGGTCGTATCGCCGACCGGGCCGGCATCCAGTTCCGCCTGCTCAACCGTCGCAAGGGACCGGCGGTCCGAGGACCGCGCACCCAGGCCGATCGCAAGCTCTATGCCCGCGCCATGCAGGCTGAGCTGCAGCAGACGCCGAACCTGACCATCGTGGAAGGGGAGGCGGACGATCTCGTTGTGCAGGACGGTCGCGTCACTGGCCTGCTGCTGACCGACGGCCGTGTTCTCACAGCCGGAGCCGTTGTCATCACTACCGGTACTTTCCTCTCTGGACTGATCCATATCGGTGAGAAGAAGATCCCTGCTGGCCGCATGGGTGAGCGTCCCTCCCTCGGCCTGCCGAAGACCTTCGAGCGGCTCGGCTTCACTCTCGGTCGTCTGAAGACTGGCACTCCGCCGCGCCTCGACGGCCGTACCGTCGACTGGGCGGGCGTCGACAAGCAGGCAGCGGACGATGAGCCGGTGCCGTTTTCTCTTCTCACCACCAGGATCGAAAACCCGCAGATCGAGTGCGGAATCACCCGCACGACCGCCAAGGTGCATGAGCTGATTCGGGACAACCTGCACCGCTCGGCCATGTATTCCGGCGAGATCCAGGGCAGGGGGCCGCGCTATTGTCCCTCCATCGAAGACAAGGTCGTGCGGTTCGGCGATCGCGACGGCCATCAGATCTTTCTGGAGCCAGAGGGTCTCGACGACATCACAGTCTATCCCAATGGGATCTCGACCTCCCTGCCCGAGGATGTGCAGCTTGCTTTCCTGACGCACATTCCGGGTCTGGAGAGAGCCCGGATGCTCCAGCCGGCCTATGCCATCGAGTACGATTATGTCGATCCGCGCAACCTGACGGCCGCGCTCGAAACCAAGGCGGTTCAGGGTCTTTTCCTCGCAGGCCAGATCAACGGCACCACGGGCTATGAGGAAGCAGCGGCTCAGGGGCTCGTCGCCGGCTTGAATGCCGCGCGTCGGGCATCCGGTCAGGACGGCATCGTGTTCGACCGGGCCGAATCCTATATCGGCGTGCTTGTCGACGACCTGATCACCCGCGGGGTGAGCGAGCCCTATCGCATGTTCACCTCACGCTCTGAGTATCGCCTGAGCCTGCGCATCGACAATGTGGATGAGCGCCTGACCGGCAAGGGTCTGGAGATCGGTTGCGTCGGATCCGAGCGCGAGGCGCATTTCCGGCGCTCGCAGGACGAGATCCGCGAGACACGACAGCGGCTGCAAGCCCTCTCCCTGACGCCGCAGGAGGCGTCCCGCCATGGTTTCGAGCTGAACCAGGACGGAATCCGTCGGTCCGCGTATCAGCTTCTGTCCTATCCGAGCATCGGCTGGAGCGACCTATCGCGCGTCTGGCCCGGCCTAGCTTCCGTGAGCGGCACCGTGCAGGAACGGCTGGAGACCGACGCGACCTATGCGGTCTATCTAGACCGGCAGCAGGCCGATATCGCCGCCTATCGTCGGGATGAGGGTGTGGTGCTAGAGGAGAGCATCGACTTCCAGGGGCTGCCCGGACTGTCGAACGAGATCAAGGCCAAGCTCGATCTGATCCGTCCCAAGACTCTCGGGCAAGCGGCCCGGATCGAGGGAATCACGCCGGCCGCTCTGACGCTGTTGGCCGCCCATGCCCGCAAGGCACCGGGTCGAAGTGATCATGCGGTTGAGACGCTATCGTGACGAAATCCGCCATGATCACCGCCTCGGACCTCAATGTTTCACGTGAAACATTCGAGAAGCTTGAGCTTCTAGAACGCGAGCTTCGCCGCTGGCAGGCGATCAAAAACCTCGTCGGACCGGCCACTCTTGACCAGATCTGGGAGCGCCATATCGTCGATTCACTCCAGCTTCTCGATCTCGCGCCTGAGGCCAAGACCTGGCTCGACCTCGGCGCCGGCGCCGGATTCCCCGGTCTGGTCCTCGCCATTGCGGGGGCGGAAAGGGGGCTCAAAGTCCACCTCGTCGAGAGCAATTCGCGCAAATGCGCGTTCCTTCGCCACATTGCCCGGCTAGCCAGCACCTCCATCACTGTGCATGAAGCGCGGCTGGAAACTGTGGTGCCCGGCTTCGTCGGCAAGGCCGATGTGGTCTCGGCCCGCGCCTTGGCGTCATTAAGCATGCTGCTGGATTGGACGGCACCCTTGTTGAAAGCGGGGACAATGGGCCTGTTTCCCAAGGGTCGCGACGTCGAGACCGAATTGACCGAGGCTCGGAAAAAGTGGACATTCGAGGCAGAGATCCTGCCAAGCCTGACCGATTCTGAGGCCCGGATTCTTCGCATAACCTCCATCGAGAGCCATTCATGATGACCGACCGCAACGGACCCGAAGCAGGTGCGCATGGTGTGAAGCCGCGCGTTCTCGTGCTCGCCAACCAGAAGGGGGGCGTCGGCAAGACGACGACGGCGATCAATCTCGGCACGGCGCTCGCTGCCATCGGCGAGAAGGTGCTGATTATCGATCTCGACCCGCAGGGCAATGCCTCGACCGGTCTCGGCATTGACCGCAAGAGCCGCAAGGTCTCGACCTATCATGTCCTCGCCGGTGAAGCGTCGCTGGCTGAGAGCATCACCGAAACCGTCGTGCCCGGATTGGCGGTCGCGCCCTCGACTCTCGATCTGCTCGGCGTTGAGTTGGAGATCGCGAATGAGCGGAATCGGTCGCATCGACTCCGCTCGGCGATTCAGAGCCTTTCGGCCTCCGAGGTAAGTGAACCTTTTACCTATGTTTTGATCGATTGCCCGCCATCGCTCAATCTTTTGACCATCAATGCCTTGGTGGCCGCTGACGCGGTTCTAGTCCCCCTTCAATGCGAATTTTTTGCTCTGGAAGGTCTTAGTCAGCTTCTCAAGACGGTCGAACAGGTCCGCTCGGCCCTCAATTCGGATCTGTCGATCCATGGCGTCGTGCTGACCATGTTCGACCCGCGCAACAACCTCTCGGGGCAGGTGGTGGCCGATGTGCGCGAGTTCATGGGCAGCAAAGTTTACGAGACCATGATCCCGCGCAACGTCCGCGTGTCCGAGGCGCCGTCGCACGGCAAGCCGGTGCTGCTCTACGATCTGAAATGCGCCGGTTCGCAGGCCTATCTCCGTTTAGCATCCGAAGTCATTCAGCGTGAACGTGCCCTGCGCGCCGCGTAACGAGAGTTGAGAACAAGTCATGGCGAAGGAAATGAAATCGCTGGGCCGGGGTTTGGCCGCATTGATCGGCGAGGTCGGTGACGAAATCGGCACCATGCAGCAGGGCAGCAAGGGCGGGCAGAAAAAGGTGCCCGTCGAGTTCCTGCGCCCGAACCCGCGCAACCCACGAAAGGCTTTCGAGGATTCGGAGCTTCAGGAGCTGACACAGTCCATCAAGGACCGCGGCATCATCCAGCCCATCGTCGTCCGGCCCCTGCCGAACAAGGCCGATTCATACGAGATCGTTGCCGGCGAGCGCCGTTGGCGCGCGGCACAGAAAGCGGGTCTCCATGAAGTGCCGGTGGTCATCGTCAATATCGATGACAAGACCTCGCTCGAATACGCCATTCTCGAAAACGTCCAGCGCGCCGACCTCAACCCTATCGAGGAGGCGGATGGTTATGCACGTCTGATGGCCGAATTCTCCTACACGCAGGAGAACCTCTCCAAGATCATCGGCAAGAGCCGTAGCCACATCGCCAATATGATGCGCCTGACGGATCTGCCTACGCCGGTCAAATCCCTCCTGGTCGACCGCAAGCTCACTGCCGGACACGGCCGCGCGCTGCTGGCCGTGCAGGACCCGGTTGCTGTCGCTAAGCGCGTCCTGAACGAGGGACTGAGCGTGCGCCAGGTCGAGGAGATCGCCCAGGGCGACAATGGACAGCCGAAGCTCGAAACCAAGTCGATCAAGCCCGGTAAGGCCGAGAAGGACCCGGACACCCGCGCCCTCGAAAAGGCACTGCAGGACGTGCTCGGTCTTACCGTCAGCATTGACCATAAAGGCCAGGGCGGCGAATTGCGCATCAAATACAAGTCCCTGGAGCAGCTCGACGGGTTGTGCCGGCGACTGAATCCGTAAGAAGCGCGATTAGGCAAGTCACATTCCTCGTCATCGCCGGTCTCATGCCGGTGATCTCATTTCTATGAGGCGCGATATTCTTCAAATCGGGATGGCCAGCACAAAGTCGGCCATGACGTGATGGGCGTCATCCCTGACGGCCCGCAGGGCCGGGAAGGGGATCCAGTCCTGCGCTCAGTGTTATGGATTCCCTTCTCCTGCGATGGCTTCGCCATCTCCGGCCGGGAATGACACGCCCGTCCCGTAAGCGCGTGTCCATATCGAGATGGCCGGTACAAGCCCAGGCATCACATAAAGGCTACCGCCGTGCCGCGCGCGCGATGTCGAGCAAGGTCTTCGCCGCAATCGTATCGTCGAGATCAGACAGGCGGCGGGTCTGCAGAAGGTTCGCCTGCAGGAGCGTGATGGCGTTCTTGAGACTGTCGCTGGTCCAGCGTTGGAGATGACGCTCGACCAGGGGTTTGCGCCGGAAATGCAGGCTACGAATGGATTCCATCACGGCCGGGATTGGGCGGCCTTCCTCTACGGAAAGGCGTGCAGTCAGCAGCATCAAGGCATGACGGAGTGCGGCGCCGAGCAGCACGGACGCATTCACGCCTTCGGCTGCGAGACGCCTGGAGCCGGTCTCGAGGCCCGTGCCTTCGCCGCCAAAGGCGGCATCGACCACCGCATCCATGGCGAGGCTCGACACGTCGCTCATGATCGCGTCCACATCGGCAACGGTGATCTCACGCTGGCCGTGGGCGTAGAGCATGAGCTTGGCAAGTTCGCCGCGGGTGGCAAGACGGTCGCCGCCGAGGCTTGCGATCAGAGCAGTTCTGGCCTCGCGTTGAATCGAAAAGCCGTTGGCCTTCAAGGTTTCGTCGACGACGGTGCCGAGATCGCGGCCCGTATCCGCGTAGCAGGGCAGGGCGAGCGCCTTCTGCGAGCGCTCGCAGAGTGTCCGCAACGGCGAGGATTTTTGCAGATCACCGCCCTCAATGACGATCACCGTATCCTGCAACTCACCTTTCAGGACCGCATCGACGGCGGGTGCGATATTGCGCGAGGTCGATTTCACCCAGATCGCGCGCTTCGCCCCGAACAGACCCATCGTCCCGGCTTCATCCGCGAGGCGGGCGGGATCGGCGGCGATGTCGTCGCCGTCGATGCGAATGAGCTGGAAGGGGTCTGACGCATCGTCCACCGAGCGTTCGGCGACCATACGCGCCCGCTCGTTGATCAGGCCCATATCGGGCCCATAGAACAGAAACACGCCGATGCGCGGATCGGGGCGCCGCAGCGCCCCATCCACGTCACCCGCTTTGACGGCGACCATCGACTCAGCTTTGAGTTGCGAGCGTCGCCGACAACCGGGTCTTCACCTGCTGCGCCAAATCCTTGGCGAGCCTGATCTCCGCATCCCGCGCCGCCCGAATGTTGGCGAACCGCTGTGGGAAACGGTCGAAGCTGGTCGACGACGTCGCAACCCCTTGCGTCACAAGGGTTTTTCCGTCCAGGCTCGTCAGGGTGTAGGTCAGCGTTCCGCCGACGATGACGGAGCTGGCCGTGCCGGTCTCGCTGTCGACGACCGGGCTCGACTGGCTCTCGCGCATGGACATCTTCAGGTTGTATTTCTTCGGCGTATCCGACCCCGACCCATTGAGGGCATAGATCATCTCGCTGCGCAGGTAATGCCCCGTATTCGCGAGCGCCGGCGGCCACTCGATCTCCGGCACGTCGATGGAGGCCAGCACCGTCTGAAGCGACTGGCCCGAGGCGGTCGGCCCATGGAGCGGCCGGAAGCAGGCGGACAGGCCGAGAGACAGGCCTGCCACGAGAGCGACGTGGGCGAGAGCCTTGAACTTAAGCGACGACATTCACGATCCTTTGGGGAACCACGATGATCTTGCGGGCGGGCTTCCCTTCCATAGCCTTTTGCACGGCGTCTAGCGAGAGCACAGCCGCCTCGACAGTAGCCTGATCCGCATCGCGAGCAACCGTCACGTCGGCGCGCTTCTTGCCGTTGACCTGCACCGGCAGGGTGATCGTGTTCTCGACGAGAAGCGAACGGTCGACAACGGGCCAGGCCGTGTCGGAGACGAGACCCGGCTGGCCCAGCGACTCCCAGCATTCCTCGGCCAGGTGCGGCATCATCGGCGCCAGCAGCTGCACGAAGATGCGTCCGGCCTCGGCAAAGGCCGAATTCACGCCCGGCTCGTCGCTCGCCTTGGCCTGGTTCGCCAGATCCTGCAGGGAATTGGCCAGTTCGTAGAGATGGGCGACGCAGCGGTTGAAGCGCAGGCGCTCCACATCCTCTTCCACGCTGGCGAGCGCCTTGTGTGCCGCCTTGCGCACTGCGAGCGCAATCGGACCATCACCAGAAACGCCGTCGGCGTTGCCGATGCGCTCTGCAATCTCGCCGACGAGGCGCCACACGCGCTGCACGAAACGGCCTGCGCCCTGCACGCCTTCCTCTGTCCAGATCACGTCACGCTCCGGCGGCGAATCTGACAGCATGAACCAACGGGCCGTGTCAGCGCCGTAGGACGCGATGATCTCGTCCGGATCGACCGTGTTCTTCTTCGACTTCGACATCTTCTCGATCGAGCCGATCTCGATCGGTGCGTCGGTCTCCACATGGAAGGCCTTGCGCGTGTTGCTTACCGTCTCGAAGCGCACGTCGGAGGGCAACACCCAGCCGCCGCTCGCATCCTTATAGGTCTCGTGCACCACCATGCCCTGCGTGAACAGACCCGCGAAGGGCTCGTCGAGGCCGGCATGGCCGGTCTTCTTCATCGCGCGGGTGAAGAAGCGCGAATAGAGCAGGTGCAGGATCGCGTGCTCGATGCCGCCGATATACTGATCGACCGGCAGCCAGGCATCGACGGTCGCGCGGTCCACCGGCTTGTCGGTCAGGGTCGGGTCCGTGAAGCGCGCGAAATACCAGGATGAATCCACGAAGGTGTCCATGGTGTCCGTCTCGCGCCGGGCTTTTCCGCCGCATTGCGGGCAGTCGACATGCTTCCAGGTCGGGTGACGGTCGAGCGGATTGCCCGGTACGTCGAAGGACACGTCCTCCGGCAGCACCACCGGAAGCTGATCCTTCGGCACCGGAACCACGCCGCAGGCATCACAATGGATGACCGGGATCGGGCAGCCCCAGTAGCGCTGGCGCGAGATGCCCCAGTCGCGCAGACGGAAATTCACCTTGCGCTCGCCGACCGCCCGGTTGCCGCGGACCTCGCTCTCCAGGCGGCGGGCGACCTCCTCCTTCGCTTCTTCGATGGTCATGCCGTCGAGGAAGCGGGAATTGATCATCCGGCCTTCGCCATCATAGGCCACGTCCGTGACCACGAAGCTGGCCGGGTCCACGTCCGGCGGGCAAACGACGGGGGTGTTGCCCAGGCCGTACTTGTTGACGAAATCCAGGTCGCGCTGGTCATGGGCCGGGCAGCCGAAGATGGCGCCGGTGCCGTATTCCATCAGGATGAAGTTCGCCACATAGACCGGCAGCGTCCAGTTCGGGTCGAACGGATGCACCGCGCGGATGCCTGTATCGAATCCGAGCTTTTCGGCCTTGTCGATGGCCTCCTGCGCTGTGCCCATGCGCTTGGCTTCTTCGATGAAAGCGGCGAGCTCCGGGTTCTTCTCGGCTGCAGCCTTCGCCAGCGGATGATCGGGCGCAACCGCCATGAACTTGGCGCCGAACAGGGTGTCGGGCCGCGTGGTGTAGATCTGCAGCTCGGTCTCGCCGTTCGGCACGGTCTCAGGCTTCAGGGCGAAGCGCACCAGCAGGCCTTCCGAGCGGCCGATCCAGTTGCGCTGCATCAGGCGCACCTTCTCCGGCCAGCGGTCGAGCGTATCGAGCCTGTCGTCCAGATCCTGCGTGAAATCGGTGATCTTCAAGAACCACTGGGTCAGCTCGCGCTGCTCGACCAGAGCGCCTGAGCGCCAGCCGCGCCCGTCGATCACCTGCTCGTTGGCGAGCACGGTATGATCGACCGGATCCCAGTTCACCTTGGCGGTCTTACGGTCGACGAGCCCGGCTTCCAGGAAGTCCAGGAACATGCGCTGCTGATGCTTGTAATAGCTCGGATCGCAGGTTGCGATCTCGCGACTCCAGTCGATGGCGAGACCCATGGACTGCAGCTGGGCGCGCATAGTGGCGATATTGGCATAGGTCCATTCCTTCGGATGGACCTTGTTCTGCATGGCGGCGTTCTCGGCCGGCATGCCAAAGGCGTCCCAGCCCATCGGATGAAGCACGTTGAAGCCGCGGGCGCGCTTGTAGCGGGCCACCACGTCGCCCATGGTGTAGTTGCGCACGTGGCCCATATGGATGCGCCCCGACGGATAGGGGAACATCTCGAGCACGTAATATTTCGGACGCGGGTCGTCGTTGTTCGTCTTGAACAGGTCGCGGTCGTTCCAGACCTTCCGCCATTTCAGCTCGGCTTCCTTGGCGTTGTAGCGCTCAGGCCTCATTTTTCTTAAGCCATCCGTCGTTTAGCGATTCAAGCGGCTTGCGCCGCAGCATTGGCGCGGACTAGGACACAGCTCTCCCGCGCGGTCAACGGTTTCGCGTCGCGGAGGCGGTCAAGTTTCGACGCATGTGTCGTCCCCGGCGGCCCGAAGGGCTGGGAAGGGGATCTATTGCGGTGTGCCTGACCGTGGACCCCCTTCCCCTACGATGGCCTTCGCCATCTCCGGCCGGGGATGACAGGAGCAGGAGAGGACGTCCATGAGCGAGAACAGCGCGGTCGAAGGCTTGGAACAGGTACGGGCGAGCATCCGTCGCGCGGCCTCCGATTACGGTCGCGACCCGTCGTCCATCACCCTCGTGGCGGTCTCAAAGACCTTTCCGTCCGAAGCGATCGAGCCGGTGCTCGCCGCGGGCCAGCGGGTCTTCGGTGAGAACTATGTGCAGGAGGCCAAGGCCAAGTGGCCCGCCTTGCGCGAGCGTTATGACGGCGTGGAGCTGCACATGATCGGCCCGCTTCAGTCCAACAAGGCCAAGGAGGCGGTAGAGCTCTTCGACGTGATTCATACGCTCGACCGACCGTCGCTGGCTGAAGCGCTGGCAAAGGAAATCGCCAAGCAGGGCCGGAGGCCGCGTCTGCTCGTTCAGGTCAACACCGGCGAGGAGCCCCAGAAGGGCGGCGTGATCCCGACCGAGATCGATGCTTTCCTCGACGCCTGCCGCAACAAATATGGCCTGAGTGTCGAAGGTTTGATGTGCATCCCGCCGGCGGAGGACCCACCGTCGCCGCATTTCGCCCTGCTCAGCACCATCGCGAAGCGCCGCGGACTGACATGGCTCTCCATGGGCATGAGCGCCGATTTCGATGCCGCGATCCAGCTCGGTGCCACCCATGTGCGGGTCGGCAGCGCGATCTTCGGGAGCCGGCCGAAGGCTTGAGCCATCAATCGACCATCAGGACAGTATCGAACTGCTTCTTTTTCCTGTCCCAGAAATGGAGGCTGGTCCGGCCATTTCCGATCCAGAGGATCCCGGGATTTTTGAGCATGACGCGACTTGGATAATGCGTGCAGTCGTGGAACTCACGAAAAGCATTGCCGCAGATCGTATCCCAGGGGCCCCGCTTGGCCAATCCAAGGCCGTCTGACGGCTCCATGCCATCTGGACTGATGACATGAACGCGACCGTTCAGGACCGCGATGAGGCCGCGGGCCCCGTCGATCTTTCGAATCGCGATTAGCGCCTTGTCCTTCTTTCCATCGCCATCGAAGTCGGCTTCGATCATCGCAGGGTCAATGGAATTGGCTGACGCATCCCCAACGCGAGCCTTCTCCTCTTCGGTCGTGAGCGCTCGCCAGAAACCGAAATCTTGCGACAGAGTGCTTGAGACGGGCAGCCAGGAGAGGCCGGCGCTCACGACGGCCAGGATCAGTCTGCGTTCCATGGATGTCCTCGCGATCGCTTCACCAAGGGAGTGCTCGCTATAACAGAACAAACGCCTTCCGGCGGTGAGATGACACACCATCAGCATGCCCACAGCCCAGAAGTGGAAGCTGGGATAGGAAATCTGCTGCCTCTTCGTCATGGCCGGGCTTGTCCCGGCCATCCCGATTGTGAAAAGCGCGGGGCCGCAATCCATCGCTATCATCGGCACAAGGCCGGTGATCCGCTCATTCACACCCGCTCGCTATCCAGCATCGCCATCTGTGCGGATGGATAGCGGTCGCCGGCCGCCGCTCCTTTAGGGACGATCTGCTCGATGGCGGCGAGGTCCTCCTTCGTGAACTTTACATCCAGCGCACCGAGAGCCTCCGTCAGCCGATCGCGCCGACGAGCGCCGACGAGGGGGACGATGTCCTCGCCCTGCGCCGCCACCCAGGCGATGGCGATCTGCGCGACGCTGACGCCCCTGGCCTCGGCCAGGCGCCGGAGGCCTTCGACCAGCGTGAGATTCTTCTCCACATTGCCGTCCTGGAAGCGCGGGCTGTGACTGCGGAAATCGCCCTGACCTTGACCGCCCTTCTGCCAATGGCCGCTGATCAGGCCGCGGGAGAGAACGCCATAGGCGGTGATGCCGATGCCGAGGTCGCGACAGGTGGACAGGATGCTGTCCTCGATGCCGCGTGAGATCAGGGAATATTCGATTTGCAGGTCGCAGATCGGGTGCACGCTGGCAGCGCGGCGAATGGTGTCGGCGCCGACCTCTGAGAGGCCGATGTGGCGCACATAGCCAGCCTTCACCAGATCGGCGATAGCCCCGATCGTGTCCTCGATCGGGACGTCGGGATCGAGTCGCGAAGGGCGGTAGATGTCGATGTGATCGACCCGCAGACGCTGCAGGGTATAGGCGAGAAAACTCTTGATGGCTTTCGGCCGGGCATCGTAGCCGAGCCAGTTCCCGGCCGGATCGCGCAGGGCGCCGAATTTGACGCTGATGAGGGCCTGATCGCGGTTGCAGCCCTGGAGCGCCCCGCCGATCAGCATCTCGTTATGGCCCATGCCGTAGAAATCGCCTGTATCGAGCAAGGTGATGCCGGCCTCCAGCGCCGCATGGATGGTGGCGATGCTCTCCGCCCGGTCCGAGGGTCCATACATGCCTGACATGCCCATGCAGCCGAGACCGAGGGCGGATACGGAAGGGCCGGATTTTCCTAAACGGCGCTGTTGCATCTGATGATCTCCTGAAAATGTCGGCCAGCGTATTCGCTGGCATCAATGGATCATGCCCGCTTCCGGTTCGTGCGATAATCCGGCATAACCGGAACAGGCTGTTTGGATTTTCGAACAATGAGCGATGTCGATCTGGCTGATCTCGAAGCCTTCGCGGCGGTGGCGCGGGCGCGGAGCTTCCGCAGCGTGGCCCGCCTGCGCGGGGTTTCGGCCTCGTCTCTGAGTGAGGCCCTGCGCCGGCTGGAGACGCGGCTCGGGGTGCGGCTTCTGAACCGAACGACGCGCAGCGTCACGCCGACAGAAGCGGGCGAGCGGCTGTTGGAGCGTTTAGGGCCCTCCCTGAGCGAGGTCGCGGCCGCGCTCGATGCGGTCAACGGCTTTCGTGATTCGCCGACCGGGACCTTGCGCCTCAACGTACCCACCGCCGTGGCGCGGCTGGTGCTGCCGCCGATCATTGGGCCGTTCCTCGCCGCTCATCCAAGCATCGTCCTCGAGGTGACCACCGAGGACAGCTTCGTCGACGTTCTGGCGGCCGGGTTCGATGCCGGCATCCGCTACGACGAGCGGCTCGAGAAGGACATGATCGCCGTGCCCATCGGCCCGCGCGTGCAGCGCTTTGTGGTCGCCGGAGCGCCCGCTTATTTCGCTGTTCACGGCCGGCCCACGCACCCGAAGGACATCCTCAATCACACCTGTATCCGCCACCGCTTCGCCAGTGGAATCATGCACCCCTGGGAGTTCGAGCGCGACGGCGAGATCGTGAAGATCACGCCCAATGCCCGCGTGATCGCCAACAGCATCGATCTCGAGATCGCGGCAGCTGTTCAGGGACTTGGGCTGATCGCCACCTTTGAGGGATTCGTCGAACCGCATGTGAAGAGCGGCGCCCTGGTACCGGTGCTGGAAGACTGGCTGCAGCCATTTTCCGGACCCTTCCTCTATTATGCGAGCCGTCGGCACATGCCGGCGCCCCTGCGGGCCTTTGTCGATTTCATCAAGCGCTGACCGGATCCGCCCATCGGCGACATTGCATCCACGGCATTTTCCGGTTAAGCCTCACGCTCCGATCTCATTCGAACCAGGGAGGGCTGCATGTTGGAAGCGATGCATCAACGCAAGTTCGGCCCCTGGCATGCCCTGCAGCAGCTTGTTGCAGGGCCGACCACCGAGCGGATCTGACAATCTTCTGATTGTCCTCACCTCATTCTGGTCAGCTCTGAACGGCTCAACGCGCTCGTAGCTCCGCAAGGATCCGGCGCGTCCGACACGTTCCAGACTTTTCGCGCTTGTGATGGCTTGAGAGCCCGAGCGCGCCGCACCAGTGAGATTTACCCCATGGCTTCCTTGAGCCTTCGCAATGTCACCGTCATTGCCCATACACCCCTGTTCCAGAACCTGAACCTCGTCATCGGCGAGGGCGATCGCCTCGGGCTCGTTGCCGCGAACGGCGCCGGAAAATCGACGCTTCTGAAATGTCTCGCGGGTCTCATCGAGCCGACGCACGGCGACATCGTCCGCTCGCGCGGATTGCGCGTCGCGCTCGTGAAGCAGGACGTTCCCGACAGCCTGCTCGGCCTGTCCTTGCATGATGTCCTGCTCAACGTCCTACCGCCGGATGAGCGGGAAAATCAGGCATGGCGCGTCGACATGGTGCTTGATGAGTTCGAGACACCCGTTGATCTGCGCACTCTTCCGATGCACGCACTCAGCGGCGGCTGGCAGCGGCTGGCGCTGATCGCCCGCGCCTGGATCACCGAGCCCGATCTGCTGCTGCTCGATGAGCCCACGAACCATCTCGATCTCGAAAAGCTGTTCAAGCTGGAAGCCTGGATCAATGCGGCGGGCTATAGGGCGCCGATCGTGGTGGCGAGCCACGACCGCGACTTTCTCGATGCCTGCACGACGAAAACGCTGTTCCTGCGGCCGGAGGAATCGATCTCCTTCGCGCACCCCTATCGCCGCGCCCGCGAACTGCTTGACGCACACGATTCAATTGCACAGACGCAGCGCGACAAGACCCTGCGCGAGGTGAAGCGTCTGCGCCAGAGCGCGCAGGAATTGCGCAATGTCGGCATCAATAGCGGCAGCGACGCAGCGCAGTTGAAATCGGCGCAGATCAGACGGCGAGCCGATGCGCTGGAGCAGTGCGCGCGCGCCGTGCACAAGGAGCGGCCGGGCGAGATCAGGCTCGGCAATCGCGGCACGCATGCGCGCGTGCTCGCGACGCTTGAAAATGTCACCGTGCAGGCGCCGGACGAGCGCAAGCTCTTCGCGATTCCAAAGCTCGATGTGGCGCAGGGCGACCGGATCGTGGTGCTCGGTCGCAACGGTGCGGGCAAGTCGCAGCTCGTCCGCCTACTGCACAAGGCGATGCATGAGCCCGATGGTTTAGCCGGCATCCGCGTGAGTCCGAGCCTCGCCCTCGGCTATGTGGATCAGGATATGCAGCAATTGCCCGGGAAGGACACGGCGCACGATTTCATCCTGTCGCGCTTCCGCCTCGGCGATCAGCGCAGCCGCGCGGTATTGGCGGAAGCGGGCTTTTCCATCGAGAAGCAGAAGCTGCCCATCGCGAAATTGTCGCCCGGTCAGAAGGCGCGGCTCGGGCTTCTGGCGTTGCGCCTGTCCGAGCCGAATTTCTATCTCATGGACGAGCCCACCAACCACGTGGACATTCCAGGCCGCGAGCAATTGGAATCGGAAATCCTCGATGCGGAAGCTACCTGTATCGTCGTGTCCCACGACCGCAGCTTCGTCAAAACCATCGGCACACGCTTCCTGCTCATCGAGAAGGGCAGGCTGCGCGAGATCGACGGGCCGGAGATGTTTTATGAGACAGTGGTCGGTTGAGCAGTATTGGCAAACCACAACGCGTCATGCCCGGCCTCGTGCCGGGCATCCACGTCTTCTTCCTGGCATAATCCTCATCCTGAGGAGGTGAGAGAGTTTGTGATGAAGACGTGGATGGCCGGGACAAGCCCGGCCATGACGGCGGTTCCTTGCTCTATGATCCAAGCTGCCGTAGGAGCGCCCGCGCCAACACATCAGCGCCCCCTGAAGAAAATTCGAGATAGAGATAAGGATCGATCAACTCCAACTCCGTCAGTATGAAGCCATCGGGACGAACGAGTCCGTCGACACGAGCGTAAAGCGGCACCTGCGCGAGATGGCCGAGGTAGTCCTGCGCGGCATCGATCACGTCTTGGCTCACGTCCACGCGCTCATAGGTCGTGCCAAACTGCTGGTTGGCCCGCCATTCGCCGGCTTTGAGCACGCGACGGACGGCATGGGAGAACGCGCCTTCGATGAAGGTCAGGGTCGTCTCGCCAAGCGCCCCGATATCCTCCTGATACTCCTGCAGCAGCGACTCACCGGTTATCCCTTTGAGAGACCATTCGGCGCGCTTGTCCCAATCCAATTTGCGAACGCCGTGTCCGCTCTGGCCCGACACCGGCTTGAGAACGGCGATGCGCCAGCCTTTCTCCTCCATCCGCTGCTCGATGGCCTCGCGGCTGACCTCGGACAGGTGAAAGGTATTGAGGACGGCAAGACCTGCTTTCGCCATCTCCAGAAGATAAGTCTTGCGGAAATTCCAGCGCAGGAGCTTGGGAGGATTGATGAGCCGCGTACCCCTGGCTTCGAGCGCGTCGATCCAGCTGAGGAACCGCTCGGGATTGTCGTAATAATCCCAGCAGCATAGGGGCAGAACGGCATCGGCCGCCGCGAAGGTTTCCAGCGGCGTCGTCTTCCAGGGCAGATAGGAGGCCTCGGCACCGCTGGACCGCAGGGCACCAAGCAAAGCCTCAAGGTTCGGCGTCGGATGCGGGTACTCCGAGCAGGTAGCGATCAGGATGGCCGTCATCAGCCGACGATCTCGATCCGCGTGTCCGGCCCGATCCGCTCCAAGAGTCGGCGGATCACGCGCCTGTCGACAGCGACGCAGCCCTCCGTCGGCAGGAAACCGGGACGGGCGAGGTGCAGGAAGATGGCGCTGCCGCGGCCCTTGACGATGGGGCCGCGGTTCCAGGCAATGTCGAGCACCACGTCATAGAGATGATCGTCGCGCCACATCTTTTCGTGGCTGGTGGGACTGGGCAGGGGGATGAGGCGGTTGTAGCGGCGGTCCCTCACGTCGTCGGACCAGCCGTCGGTGGGACGGATCGGCCTTAAGCGCAGGCCGGTCCGGGGGCGCGGGCCGTGATCGGGACGGTAAAAAGCCTGCAGAATCTTGAAGCGCCCGACCGGCGAGGCGCCGTCACCCTCGCGCTTGGCTCGGGCCGTCCCGCAGCGTCCGAGCGCGCAAGGAAGGACGAGATTGCCGGCCTCGAGCCGCCCGCGCCGGTGGTCGAGCGGGGAGCGGAAGACGCGGATGACATTGACGTGAGACAATTTCATAGGCAGTGGAAGGGCCTTGAACGCCCCCTTGTTGTCAAGCTGGGAATGATTACTCTTATGCGTCAAGCATGATCTAAAAGCTCAAGGTTCGCGCCGGCTCACGCTAGGCTGCGATTTTTCGATCGGGATCATGTGCGGCGACAAGGGAGCGAACGAACCGGCTCAAGGCTGACGTGTTTTCGCTTTTTGAAAGCCGTGCTGACGCCTTTACGATTCATCGTGTTGAAAGGTTTGAGATGTCGAATGCCAGCCGCCTCCTCGTCGTCGATGACGATCAGGACCTGCGCGACACCCTAGCCGAACAGCTCGGATTCTATGACGAGTTTCAGGTCGCAACCGCCGAGACGGCCACGGGCGCCATCGAGGCGGTGAAGGGGGACCGGGTCGATCTCGCCATCATGGATGTGGGCCTGCCCGACATGGATGGGCGCGAGGCAGTCAAGGTTATGCGCCAGAACGGCTTCCGCAGCCCGATCATCATGCTCACCGCCCAAGGATCTGACACGGATACGGTGATGGGCCTGGAAGCCGGCGCCAACGATTATGTGGTCAAACCCTTCAAGTTCGCCGTGCTGCTTGCCCGCATCCGGGCGCAGCTGCGCCAATACGAGGCGAGCGAGGATGCGGTGTTCCAGATCGGGCCCTATATCTTCCGCCCGGGCTCGAAGCTGTTGACCACCGAGAAGGGCTCCAAGCTCAAGCTGACGGAGAAGGAGACGGCGATCCTGCGCTATCTCTACCGCGCCGGTCAGGCGGTTGTCGGGCGCGACACGCTGCTCACCGAGGTCTGGGGCTACAATTCCAATGTCACCACCCACACCCTTGAGACGCATATCTATCGCCTGCGCCAGAAGATCGAATCCGATCCATCGAATGCCAGCATCCTGGTCACCGAGCCCGGCGGCTACAAGCTGATTCCCTAAAACCCCATGGCGCTCGACGATGATATCGCAGTTTTAAGCCAGGCTCCGCTGTTCAACCTGCTGGAGCGGGATGCCCTGCGCCTCGTCGCCTTCGCGTCGGAGAACCGGACCTATCGCGAAGGGGATGTGCTGTTCAAAAAAGGGGATCGCTCGGACGGCGGCTACGTGGTGAGCCGCGGCGCCATCGCGCTCGATGCCAGCGATGACGGTTCGCCCGAAGCTTTCCTGGCCGGTCCAGGCTCTCTCATCGGGCAGGCGGCCCTGTTCGCCCGCATCGAACGTCGCGCCACTGCCACCGCCCGCGAGCCCTCGGCGATCATCCGCGTGACGCCGAGCCTCATGCGCCGGGTGCTGGAGGAATTCCCGGACGCTGCGGCGGCCATCCAGGAGGCCATGGCCGAGGAGCTGAACCGCCTCACGGAAGGCCTGGAGCGGGTGCGCCAGCAGCTCATCGCCATCGACGGGGAGAGTGGCCCGGCGGCGCTGCCGGACGAGGACGAGAATCGGGGTTAGACCTGAGTGTCATCCCGGACGAAGCGCAGCGAAGATCCGGGATTGCAAGACGAGGATGGCGCGACCAAACCCTCTCCCCCCTTGTGGGGGAGAGTTAGAGAGGGGTGGGGGAGAGTTAGAGAGGGGGTGTGAGCGATAGCCTATCCGTGTATGGCGCCAGCACCCCCCTCCCTAGCCCTCCCCCACTAGCCCTCCCCCACAAGGGGGAGGGAAACAACGCCTCATCTCAAACGATCCCGGATCGGCTGCGCCGTCCGGGATGACGGCTTTTTCCGAACGAGTCTCTGCCGCTGCTTACAGCTCCAGCACCGCCGTCACGGGAGCATGGTCGGAGGGACGGTCCCAGCCGCGGGTTTCGCGGGTGACGTCGATGGAGCGTAAGCTGTCCTTCATGCCCTTCGACAGCCAGATGTGATCGAGCCGGCGGCCCTTGTCGGCGGCGGCCCAGTCGGGCGACCGGTAGCTCCACCAGGAATAGATCTTTTCAGGTTCGGGGCGCAGGATGCGCATGGCGTCGATCCATTCCGCCTCCTGGCGCAGTTCCTCCAGCATTTCAGTCTCGACAGGCGTATGGCTCACCACATCGAGGAGCTGCTTGTGGCTCCAGACGTCGTGTTCGAGCGGCGCCACGTTGAGATCGCCCACGAGAATGGCCGGTGCGGAGGTGGGTTTCGCCTTGCCGCCCCATGAGCGCATCTCGGCCATGAAATCGAGCTTGTGCTTGAATTTCTCGTTCAGTCCCGGATCGGGAATGTCGCCGCCGGCGGGGACATAAAAGTTATGGATCGTCAGGCCCGCGGCCGCCTTGGCCTCCCGGCTCAAGGTGACGGTGATGTGGCGCGCATCCTGCCGGCCGCACATCTCCATCACGCTGTTCTCGGAGAACGGATAGCGGGACAGGATGGCGACGCCGTTATAGCCCTTCTGGCCCATATGGACGACGAAGGGATAGCCGAAGGCCTGCAGCTCCTTCAGGGGCAGCTTGTCGTTCGGGCATTTGGTCTCCTGCAGGCACAGGATGTCGGGGCGGCGCTCCTTCAGGAAGCGGCCCACCTGATCGAGGCGCAGGCGAACGGAATTGATGTTCCAGGTCGAGACGGTCAGTTGCACGGGAAGAGCCCTTCGAAAGACCCTATCCGGCTACGACAGATTTGGGCTGGAGGGAAGCGTGGCAGAACGCGTGGCGCCTATTTGTTCCCGCCCACGATGGCTTCGTACTGGATCTTGAACAGATCCTGGTCGATCCGGCGGCCGCGCTCGATCTTGTTGAGGGCGACTATCGTCTGGAAGCCCTGCGCATCGATGATGCGCCACTGATTCAGGCTCTCCACCAGGGGATCGAAAGTGAGGGTGATGCGAGAGGTGCCGCCCAGCGTCGACGAATCCTCCAGATTGATGCGGACCGAATCGCCGTCGTTGGTGATGCCGGTGATCCGGATATCCTGGCCGAGATTGACCTGCTCGCGCAGCAGGAATTTCAGCGGCGTCTGAGAAATTGAATAAAGATCCTGGGTCGCGAGCTTGCGGTCGCGCACGGCGACGGATCGTCCATCGGCGATCACCTGGAGAGTGGCGGGCGGGTCGTATTCGAACCGCACCTTGCCGGGGCGCTGGAGATAGAGCGTGCCGCCCTGTCGGCGTCCGTCACCCCCCACCTGCGTAAAATCGGCCACGAGGGTGGTCAGATGTGTGAAATAGGCATTGGCCCGCTCCACCACCGTGCTGTTCGGCAGGGGCTGCCGCAGGGCCACAGGCTCCACAGCCGCGGTCACGATGGGCTGGGGCGTGATGGCGATGGGTTCCGGCGCGGTGGGCTTCTGGGGTTCCGCCATGATCGGGCGGCTCGGCGGAAGCGGTGCGGTCGCGGCCAGGACCTGCTCTCCATTGGCCGGCTGGGAAATGACCGGCCGGAACGGCTGAGCATCCGCTACCGGAGGCGTTGCGCGATGGAACGCGGCCGTCGGCAGGTGAGGGGGCGAAGGGCTGAAGCCCTGAGCGGTAACCGACCGGGCAGAGGGGAGGATCATCTCGATTGGCAGCGTCGTCTGTGCCATGGCCGGCAGGGGACCCGCGACAAGGGCCATCACCAGGCTGGCGAGAGGGACGGGACGCATCCGATCAAGTCTCCTTCGGAACATGATATTGACCGCTGCTTGGCCATTGCGCATGGCTCAAGAATGACGCAGGTCAGCGGCCAAGGTTCCAGCGCGGATCCTTAATCCTCTCCCATCCCCGGAGTTTCAAGCAGAATCTCGCGTTTTCCGGCGTGGTTGGCGGGCCCGACGATGCCCTCGTTCTCCATCCGCTCCATCAGCGAGGCGGCGCGGTTGTAGCCGATCTGCAGCCGGCGCTGGATGTAGCTCGTCGACGCCTTCTTGTCGCGTAAGACCACCGCCACCGCCTGATCGTAGAGATCGCCGCCCGGCGCCCCGAACTCGCCCTGGTCGAACACCGGCGTGTCCGCACCGGCACCACCGCCCTCGTCCTCCTCGGCCGTGACGGCCTCGAGGTACTGCGGCCGGCCCTGGCGCTTCAGATGCGCCACCACCTTCTCGACCTCCTCGTCGGAGCAGAACGGCCCGTGCACGCGCGTGATCCGCCCGCCGCCGGCCATGTACAGCATGTCGCCCTGGCCCAGAAGCTGCTCCGCCCCCATCTCGCCCAGGATCGTGCGGCTGTCGATCTTCGAGGTGACCTGGAACGAGATCCTTGTCGGGAAGTTCGCCTTGATCGTGCCGGTGATCACGTCGACCGACGGCCGCTGCGTCGCCAGGATGACACAGTAGGACCGCTGCGTCGCCGGCAGCCAGCTGCACTAGTGGCCGTGCTAGTTCCGCTTGAAGGGCTGTTC
>NZ_JBVVAK010000014.1:0-12326 GCF_055792825.1 Microvirga sp. GN3 | reverse complement strand
GGATGCCGGCGGCCCGCGCCATCTGGGCCAGGCGCTGGATCGCGCCCTCGATCTCCTTGCCGGCCACCATCATCAGGTCGGCCATCTCGTCGACGATCACCACGATGTAGGGCAGCGGATCGAGATCCATCACCTCGTCCTCGTAGATCGCCTCGCCGGTCTCGCGGTCGAAGCCGGTCTGCACCGTGCGGGTGATGGTCTCGCCGCGCGCCTTGGCCTCGACCACGCGGGCGTTGAAGCCGTCGATGTTGCGCACGCCGAGCTTCGACATCTTGCGGTAGCGGTCCTCCATCTCGCGCACCGCCCATTTCAGCGCCACCACCGCCTTCTTCGGATCGGTGACCACCGGGGTCAGCAGATGCGGGATGCCGTCATAGACCGAGAGCTCGAGCATCTTCGGATCGACCATGATCAGGCGGCACTCGGCCGGCGAGAGCCGGTAGACCAAGGACAGGATCATGGTGTTGATCGCCACCGACTTGCCCGAGCCGGTGGTGCCGGCGACCAAGAGGTGCGGCATGCGGGCGAGATCGGCGATCACCGGCTCGCCGCCGATGGTCTTGCCGAGGCAGAGCGCCAGCTTCTGCTTCGAGGTCTCGAAGTCCTGGCTGGCCAAAAGCTCGCGCAGGTACACGGTCTCGCGCTTGTGGTTGGGCAGCTCGATGCCGATCGCGTTGCGGCCCTGGACCACCGCCACACGGGCCGAGACCGCGCTCATCGAGCGGGCGATGTCGTCGGCGAGCGAGATCACCCGCGACGACTTCGTCCCAGGCGCCGGCTCCAACTCATACAGCGTCACAACAGGGCCGGGATTGACCTTGGTGATGGCACCGCGGACGCCAAAGTCCTCCAGCGTGCCCTCGAGCAGGGCGGCGTTCTGCTCCAGCGCCTCGGCCGAGATCGTGGGGGCTGACGGCCGCTTCGGCTCGGCGAGCAGGTTCAGCTGCGGCAGCTGGTAATTCTCTTCGTCGAGCAGCGAAGGCTGGGCCTCGCGGGCCATGCGCTTGCCGGGCTTGGGCGCTGCATGCGCTGGTCCGACGCGCGTGGGCGCGGGCTCGGGTCGGGGAGCGGGGCGCTGTGAGAGTGGGGGGACATCGTCCTCGTCCCAGCCGGCCTCATCTTCGTCATGCATCGGCACGGAAGCCGGAGCGGGACGCGGGCGGACGGGAGCGCCGTCGAGAACCGGCTCGCGGCGCAGGCCAGGCTGGCGGGCCGGGCGCTTCGGCTGCGGGGGTGCGTCCTCGTAATAATCTTCCTCAAGGGCGACGCGGCGGTTCTCCTTCCAGCGCCGGGCGGAGGCGCGCAGGCTCATGACGCCATGGGCGAGGGCGCCGAGCGAGACGATGCCCCAGCCCGGCTCGTCGTGGCTTGTCTCCTCCGCCTCGTCCCAATCCTGGATCTTGCGCCGCCTGACGGGCTGGCGCTCCTCGATCTCGTCGGGCTCCTCGTGGTGCCGCTCTTCCGCCGGGCCAAGACCGCAGGCGGCCGTGAGGCTCAAGATCGCGATGCCGGCGAACAGGAAGCCGAGGACAGCGCTGGCCGGACCGCTGGAGAGGCCCGTAATGGCTTTCGCCCCGGCGAGAATCGCGTCGCCGACCACGCCGCCGAGGCCTGTCGGCAGTGGCCAGCTTTGCGTCGGGGGGAGGGCGCTGGCCAGCGCGGTCGCGGCGCCCGCACCGATGACCCAGAGGGCGAGGCGCAGCTGCAGGCGGCCGAGATCGCCGGATTTCATCAGCCGCCAGCCCCAGAGTGCCAGGGGCAGCACGGCCGCGATGGCGCCGAGGCCCAAAAGCTGCATCAGCAAGTCGGCTGCGATGGCGCCAGGCCAGCCGAGAAGGTTGCGGACGGACAGATCGGTGGCGTTGTTGAGGCTCGGATCGTCGACCGACCAGGTGGCGAGCGCCACTGCGATCGCTCCGGCGACGGCGATCAGGCACAGGCCCGTCAGCTCCTGCGCCCGACGAGCCAGGAAGGCTCGGAAGGCGCTGAAGAGGCCATCATAGGCGGAAGAAGAACGGCGGGCCGCGCGCATCAAACCACTCTAAAAAACCATAGGACGGGACAATGTTGCTACGGATCGTAGCGCGGTGGGGTTAAGGGTCCTTTAACCGTAACGACCTTTCTGCCCTGTTGACGGGCGACCGCGAAAAGACCAGTGTCCCGGCCATGACACGCAAGGGCTTCCGGACCGGTTGGACACGCGCCGCGATTGTGGCGGTGATGGCCTATGCGTTCGTCCTGCAGGCCCTGCTTCTCTCCGTCAGCGGTGCGTTCCATGCCGCAGCGGCGGTCGAGGCGAAGGGGATCATCTGCGTCCAGGACAGCTCCTCCGCGCCGGATCATGGGTCGAAGAAGGCCCATGAGAATCTCTGCTGCACCTTAAGCTGCCATGGCTCCGGCGCGACAGGCCCGATCCCGGTTGCCGCCATTCTGGAGCGGCTCGCACCGATGGCGGTCTTGGGCGACCGGGCCGTCGAACCGCCGTCCTTACGTCTGACTTCCGACGTCCTGCCCCTGGGATCACGCGCGCCGCCGCGCCTCGGCTGATTGCCGTTCGACAAGAATCCCATACCATCTCTCAAGGATGTCCCTGATGACTTCGTCACGCTTCGACGCCGCGCTAACCGCCGCCGCTCTCATGATTTCCGCTCCCGCTTTTGCTCATGTCACCTTCGAGAACGGGCAGGCGAATCCCAATTCCACCTACAAGGCGATCCTGCGCATCCCTCATGGCTGCGCCGGCAAGCCGACCCAGAAAGTGCGCGTCCGCATTCCGGAGGGCATCGTCGCGGTCAAGCCGATGCCGAAGGCTGGCTGGAAGCTGGAGACCACCAAGGGCGCCTATGTGAAAGCCTATCAGGTCAACGGAGAGGCGGTGTCCGAGGGTGTGACGGATATCGTCTGGACCGGCTCCCTCGAGGATGCTCATTACGATGAGTTCGTATTCCAGGCCCGCTTCACCGATGCCTATCAGCCGGGCGCGACGGTCCATTTCCCCGTGGTGCAGGAATGCGATGGCGCGACCGAGGAATGGACTCAGGTGCCGGCCGCGGGCGAGGACCCGCACGGCCTGAAATCCCCGGCACCCGGCGTGCGGATCGTGGGCATCGCCAATACGACGCAGACCGTGAAAGCCGGCCCGCTCACCATCGAGCAACCCTGGTCGCGGGCGACGCCGGGTGGCGCCAAGGTCGGCGGCGGCTACTTGCGCATCACCAACACGGGCACGGCCCCCGACCGCCTGATCGGGGGCGCGTCTCCGGTCGCCTCCAAGGTCGAGGTGCACGAGATGCGCATGGAAGGTGACGTGATGCGCATGAAGCCGGTGGAAGGCGGGCTCGAGATCAAGCCGGGCGCCACGGTGGAATTGAAGCCGGGCGGCCTCCATCTGATGTTCATGGACCTCAAGGAGCCGCTGAAGGAGGGCCAGACGGTCAAGGGCACCCTCATCTTCGAGAAGGCCGGCCCCGTCGAGGTGGAATACGCGGTGCGCGGCATGGGCGGCGGAGCCGCCGCCGAGCACAAGCACTAGCGCGGGAGGGAGTGATGAATCTCAAGCGTCTCCTCGTTCCGCTCCTCGTCTTCACCACTGGCCTTCTGGTGCTGCTGGTGACGGCAGGCCTGCTGCTGTTCCCGCCCGGGCAGCAGCAGAGCGCCGGCAAGGTGCCGATCGGCGGCCCGTTCAAGCTCACCAGCCACGAGGGCAAGCCGTTCACGGAGGAAAACCTGAAGGGCAAGCCCTTCGTGGTCTTCTTCGGCTTCACCCACTGCCCGGAGGTCTGCCCGACCACCCTCTACGATCTCACCCAGGACATGGAAGCCCTGGGCAAGGATGCCGACAGGCTGCAGGCGGCCTTCGTCACGGTGGATCCGGCACGCGACACGCCGGAGCTGATGAAGACCTATCTCTCCTCCTTCGATCCGCGCATCGTCGGCCTCACCGGGACGGAGGAGGAGATCGCGGCGGCCGCGCGCGCCTACAAGATCTACTACCGCAAGGTTCCGACCGAGGGTCAGGACTACACCATGGACCATTCGGCGACGCTGTTCCTGATGGACAGTAAGGGCGAGTTCTACGGCACCTCCAACTTCCAGGAACCGGAGGAAACGCGGCGTGCCAAGCTGCGGCAGCTCGTGAAGAACGGGTGACGAATATATTTCCCCGTCATGGCCGCACTTGTTGCGGCCATCCACGTCTTTAACGACGGAAAAGACGTGGATCCCCGGGACAAGCCCGGGGATGACGGCGGAGAGAAGCATTGAGGAAAAGAAAAGCCCCGGATTTTCGGTCCAGGGCTTTTCTGTTTGAGCCTCTGGAAGGCTGTTCTTTAATAGTTGTAGGCGCGCTCGCCGTGGTCTGCGAGGTCGAGGCCTTCGCGCTCCTGGTCCTGCGTGACGCGCAGGCCGACGATCAGGTCGGTGATCTTGTAGAGCACCACGGAGCCGATGCCGGTCCAGATCAGGGTGATGATAACCGCGATGAACTGGGTCCAGACCTGGCCGCCGATCGAGTACTCGCCGACGCCGTAGCCGCCGAGCGATGGCGCCGCCACGATGCCGGTGCCGATGGCGCCGATAATGCCGCCGACGCCGTGGATGCCGAAGACGTCGAGGGCGTCGTCATAGCCGAGCGCGTTCTTCACGCCGGTGACGGCGACGTAGCAGACCGCGCCGGCGACGAGGCCGAGCACGATGGAGCCCATCGGGCCGGCGAGACCGGCGGCCGGCGTGATGGCGACGAGGCCGGCGACGGCACCCGAGGCGATGCCGAGCAGCGAGGCCTTGCCCTTTCCGAGAGCTTCCACGCTCATCCAGGAGAGGCCGGCAGCGGCCGGGGCCAGGATGGTGTTGATGAGCGCGAGAGCGGCACCGCCCGTGGCCTCTAAGTTCGAGCCGGCGTTGAAGCCGAACCAACCGACCCACAGAAGGCAGGCGCCGACGAAGGTGAGCGTCAGCGAGTGCGGCGCGAGCAGGTCGCGGCCGTAGCCGATGCGCTTGCCGATCATCAGAGCACCGACGAGGCCGGCGACGCCAGAGTTGATGTGAACCACCGTACCGCCGGCGAAGTCGAGAGCGCCCATGGCAAAGAGATAGCCTTCCGAGAACCACACCATGTGGGCGATCGGAAGATACACGAAGGTCAGCCACAGGCCGGTGAAGAGCATCACGGCCGAGAACTTGATGCGCTCGGCGAAGGCGCCGACGATCAGGGCCGGTGTGATGCATGCGAAGGTGAGCTGGAAGGCCGCGAAGGTGAATTCCGGAATGGCCACGCCCTTGGTGAAGGTGTCGGCGGTGGAATCCGTGGTCACGCCGGCAAGAAATGCCTTGGAGAAGCCGCCGATGAAGGCGCCGATGCCCTCGCCGCCGGAGGTGAAGGCGAGCGAGTAGCCGTAGAAGGACCACAGGATGGCCACGAGGCTGAACACCGCGAAGACCTGCATGAGCACGGAGAGCATGTTCTTGGTGCGCACGAGGCCGCCGTAGAACAGGGCGAGGCCCGGGATCGTCATGAGGATCACGAGGATCGTCGAGACGAGCATCCAGGCGGTGTCACCCTTGTTGACGGTGGGAGCAGCAGTCGCGGCGTCTTGTGCCAGTGCGGGCTCGAGGGCCGTGAGACCTAATCCGAGCGCACCGAGCGCCGGCAGGAGGAGAGGACGGAACTTCATCGGATTCAAACTCCGGAATGATCGAATGAATGGAATCAAAGGGCGTCGATGTCGGTCTCGCCCGTGCGGATGCGGACCGCCTTTTCGAGCGAGGTGACGAAGATCTTGCCGTCGCCGATCTGGCCGGTGCGCGCGGCCGCCGTGATCGCATCGATCACCTGGGGCACCATCTCGCTCGCTACCGCCACTTCGATCTTCAGCTTCGGCAGGAAGCTCACGGCATATTCGGCGCCACGGTAGATCTCGGTATGACCCTTCTGCCGTCCGTATCCCTTCACCTCAGTCACGGTGAGGCCGTGCACGCCGAGAGCGGTGAGCGCGTCGCGCACCTCTTCCAGCTTGAACGGCTTGATGACCGCCATCACGATTTTCATGGGTTTGGCCCCCTTTTTGAGACGGCTGCCCGAAATGCTCAGGCAGCTTTTCCAATGGTGAACCCGGCCTCATGGACGGGTGTCAGGGGGATCTACGCAAGAAACATGCCAAGCTTTCCGGCCATAGGAAGAGGGCCACTGCCTCTTTCCTAGGCAGCGGAAGCTGGGCTATAAAAGTGCCTATCTGATGAATTTTTAGGCAAATGGGGTCAGGTGCGACGCTCGCGGATGAGGCCTTCCTGAGCAACGGAAGCCACCAGAGTCCCGTCCTGCTTAAAAATGAGTCCGCGCGAGAAGCCGCGCGCGCCACCAGCGCTCGGCGTGTCCTGCGCATAAAGCAGCCACTCGTCGGCACGGAAGGACCGGTGGAACCACATGGCGTGATCCAGGCTCGCCGGCTGGATCGAGGGCTCGAACACCGTGCGGCCATGGGGAATGAGTGAGGTGTCGAGAAGGGTCATGTCCGACGCATAGGCGAGCACGCATTGGTGAATCGCCGGATTGTCTGGCAGGCGGCCGGTGGTCTTGATCCAGACATGGAAGCGTGGCTCGCCCGGATCGCGCGAGAGATAGCGGTTGATCTCCACGGGCCGGATCTCGAGCGGCCGCTCGCGCTCGTAATAGGCGCGCATGGGCTCCGGCATCTGAAGAATCAGGCCGCCCTTCACCTCTTCCTCGCTGGGCAGTTCATCGGGTCCCGGCACCTTCGGCATGTCCGCCTGATGCGCAAAACCCTCCTCGTCGAGATGGAAGGAGGCCGACATGGAAAAGATCGCTTGGCCGTGCTGGATCGCCAGGACGCGACGCGTGGTGAAACTCTTGCCGTCGCGGATGCGGTCGACCTCGTAGATGATCGGAACCTTGGGATCGCCGGGCAGCATGAAATAGCAATGGAGCGAATGGGGATGGCGCCCGTCGACCGTGCGGGTCGCGGCGACCAGCGCCTGTCCGATCACCTGCCCGCCGAAGACACGTTGCCAGCCGCTCTTCGGGCTCTGCCCGCGGAACAGGTTCACCTCGAGCTGCTCGAGGTCGAGAATGGAAAGAAGGTCAGTGACGGCACGGGACATGGATTCAAAATCCTTCGATCGGCAACAGCCATCCATCGGTGAGAGACTCAGGAAGGTCAAGCTTGACGCTGGCCAATGGATCGCTGACACCCACCTATAACGTTGAAGACATGGAGTTGGAGCGATGAGCGCAGCAACGGATATGGAGCGACCGCGCATCGTCATTGCAGGCGGGGGGCTTGCCGGGCTGTCCCTGTCTCTGGCGCTCAAAAAGGCGCTCGCCGATGGGATCGACGTGGTCATGTGCGACCCGGCGCTCAAGCGCGACCCCCATGGCGACAAGCGTTCCTATGCCATCGCTGCGGCTGCACGCCGGATGCTGGAAGCGCTTGCCGTCTGGAATCAGGTCGCGGACAAGGCGCAACCGATCCTCGACATGGTGATCACTGACAGCCGCTTGCAGGATCCGGTGCGGCCAACCTTCCTCACTTTCGAGGGCGATGTGGACGGGCACGAGCCCTTCGCGCACATGATCACGGCGGGCGACCTGACTGCCGCCCTGCTCGACGCCTGTCACGAGGCCGGGGTCGATCTGCGATCTGAGGGCGTGAAGGGCTTTTTCGTTCACGGCGCGCGCACGGATGTCGCTCTGACGAATGGCGATAGTCTGCAAGCCGCACTCCTCGTCGCTGCCGACGGCGCTCGTTCGCGCCTGCGCGAGCAGGCGGGCATCGGCTGGATCTCATGGCCCTACAAGCAGTCCGGCATCGTCGCCACCATCGCCCATGAGCGCGATCATGAGGGCAAGGCGATCGAGCATTTCCTGCCCTCCGGTCCCTTCGCGATTCTGCCCCTCAAGCCCGAGATCCAGGCCGACGGCAGTCTTAAGCACCGTTCCTCCATCGTCTGGACCGAGCGCAGCGACAACGTGCCGGCGCTGCTGGAATCGCACCCCGAAGACCTGCTTAACGAGTTGGAGCGCCGCTTCGGTCTGCAGCTCGGAAAACTCACCTTCGAGACCAAGCCGCAATCCTTTCCGCTGTCCTTCGGCGTGGCGCGCTCCTTCGTGGCCGAGCGCCTGGCGCTCCTCGGCGATGCTGCCCATGTCATTCATCCGATTGCGGGCCAGGGTCTCAATCTCGGCCTGCACGATGCGGCGGCGCTGGCCGAGATCATCACCGACGCCATGCGTCTCGGCATGGATCCCGGCGCCGCCGACGTGCTCGATCAATACGAGCGCGCGCGCCGCACCGACATCACCGCCATGGGCGTGATGACCGATGGCCTCAACCGTCTGTTCTCGAACGACGTGCTGCCTGTCCGCCTGATCCGCGATCTCGGCCTCGGTCTCGTCGACCGGATGCCGGGCCTGAAGCGTTTCTTCATCCGCGAGGCGGCGGGTTTGACCGAGCGAGAGGCGCCGCGATTGCTGAAAGGTGAGGCGCTCTAGCTCACCTTGCCGTGCTCGTGCCGGCACTGGTCGTGATCGGCCAGCACCTGGATGATCCGGCATTCGCCGATCTCTCCGTGCCGACAATCGTCGAGCATGTGCCGCAGCTCCGAGCGGAGGAGTTTTAGCTGGGCGATGCGGCGCTCGACGCTCTTCAGATGACGCGCCACGATCTGATCGGCCGGCTCGCAGGGCTGTTCCGGTTTCGCGCTCAGGCTCAGGAGCTCGCGGATGGCGTCCACCTCGAAGCCAAGGTCCCGCGCATGACGGATAAAGCTGAGGCGAGACACATCCTCCGCCCCATAGCGCCGCTGGCGCCCTTCCGTGCGCGGCGGCGAGGGGAGAAGGCCAATCTGCTCGTAATAGCGGATGGTGGGGACTTTCACGTCGACCCGGCGCGACAACTCCCCAATGGACAGATCCGTCATTTTCCTCTTGAACCTCTAGTCACTAGAGATTGTACGACTCATCCGAACGGACGAAAAGGAGATTCGGATGAGCCAGAATCACAGCCATGGGCACGAGGCGTGCTGCTCTTCCCACAACCATCATGCTCATGAGATCGCTCCAGCGAAGGGCCACGACCATGCGGACACCTGTGGCTGTCATGGTGGTGTGCCGGTCTTCGATGGCGTCGATCCGCGCTACAAGCGCGTGCTCTCGACCGTGATTGCGATCAATGCCGCGATGTTCGTCACCGAGATCGTGGCCGGCCATCTCGCCCGCTCGCAAGCCCTGCAGGCCGACGCCCTCGATTTTCTCGGGGACACCGTCACTTACGGCCTCAGCCTCGCCGTCATCGGCGCCTCCTTGCGCACCCGCGCCACCGCTGCCCTGTTTAAGGGTTTGAGCCTGTCGCTGATGGGTGCCTGGGTGCTCGGCTCAACGCTCTATCACGTGCTGATCCTCGGCCTGCCGCGGGCGGAGATCATGGGCGTCATCGGGGTCCTGGCGCTCGCGGCCAACCTCGCCAGCGTGCTCCTGCTGATACGTTACAAGGACGGCGACGCCAATGTGCGCTCGGTCTGGCTGTGCTCCCGCAACGACGCCATCGGCAACGTCATCGTGATGGCGGCGGCAGGCGCCGTGTGGGTGACCACGAGCGCCTGGCCCGATCTGATCGTCGCCGGGATCATGGCCGGCCTGTTCCTGTCCTCGGCCGTGCAGATCCTGCGGCAGGCCTGGGCGGAATATCAGAGTGCCGGCCAAGGCGCCCCCGTTCCGGCGGAGTGAGTTTCCAACAAAAAAGGCCAGACATTCGCCTGGCCTTCATCATTTCAGAAATTGGCAAAAGCTTACTTCTCGGCCTTGGCCCGCTCGATGCCCTCGACGATCAGGCGGCGCGCTTCCTCAGCGTCACCCCAGCGGATGATCTTGGCCCATTTGCCGGGCTCGAGATCCTTGTAATGCTCGAAGAAGTGCTCGATCTGCTTGATGGTGATCTCGGGCAGGTCGGTGTAGTTCGCCACCCGGTCGTAGCGCTGGGTCAGCTTGCTCGAGGGGACTGCAATGATCTTCTCGTCCTGGCCGCCGTCATCCTCCATCACGAGAACGCCGACCGGACGTACATTGATGATAGCTCCGGGCGCAATGGCGCGGGTGTTGGCCACCAGCACGTCGCAAGGATCACCGTCGCCCGAGAGGGTGTGGGGGATAAAGCCGTAGTTTCCAGGATACCGCATGGCGGTATAAAGAAAGCGATCCACGACGAGCGCGCCGGATTCTTTGTCCATCTCGTACTTGATGGGCTCGCCGCCGATCGGCACTTCGATGACGACGTTCACGTCGTCCGGCGGGTTCTTACCAATCTTGATCGCGTCAAGGCGCATAGAACTGTTCTCCGGAACAAGGCTTGAAGCATCTTCTGAGGCGGGCTTTCTCCGAAATGGGGAAGCCGGAACGCCGGTGAAAATGCGGCAAAAGCTCGTCTTGAGAGCGGCTTAACCCTTAGGCCGAAAAGGCCGCTTTCTGAAGCTTGGACGCCTCACTAGAGCATCGGACTCAAAAGGGGAACCCACTTTTGGATCAATCGGATGCCCCTCTCCTTCGGGAGAAGGCCCCAGCAGCGAGAATCGAAACAAGGTTCTTCTGAGGGTGTCAATTGGAGCGCCGTCAGCGGAAGAGATAGGCAACCTTGGCGAGCGGCGTTCCGCCGATGCGCTCCTCGACGCGGGCGATTGTTCGCCCGCCCATGCTCTCGTAGAAGGCACACGCGCGCTTGTTGTCTTCGAGGGCCCAGACGACGATCCTGTCCATTTCCCGCGCTTTAAGATCGTTGCGCACGGCGTTGAACAGGCGCCGGCCAAAACCGATGCCCTGGTATTCGGGAAGGAGATAGAGCTCGTCGATCTCCCCGCTCGCTGGCAGTGACCGGTCGCGGCAGCGTCCATAGGAAGCATAGCCGACGGCGCCCTGGCCGATGTCGAGCACCACCAGCGGACGCCCGCGCGACACCGTGGAGCGCCACCAGCGCGCGCTGCGCCGGGAGAACATCTTGTCCAGGGTCGCGCCAGGAATGATCCCGAGATAGGCCTCGCGCCAGGCAGCATCGAAGACCTTGGACAAGGCAGCGGCGTCATCGGGCTTCGCATGACGGATACTGACGAGAAGGTCGCTCATGGCTTTGGCAAAAGGGTCAAGAGAAGCAATGAATTCAGTTTCCGCTTGAAAGGGTTAATGGTGCCTTAACGAAATAGGAAGACTGATGGTGAAAGCGTGGCTTTTTAAGCAAAGTCAGAAGGTTGAAGGGACAGACCAAATGACGCAAGCGCCTGCCCAGGTTCCCGATCCCCTGACAATGACAGGAAAATACATTCACGATATGTCGTCAATGGCTCTGCAATCTGCGGGCGATATGAAACGATCCCTGCTCTGGTAAGACCGACTTCCCAAGGGGAAGGCTAAGCATAAGCACCCTCCTTTGTGGAAGGGGCTTGAAGTCGATGAGCGAGTATCAGTTTGATCCTGTCTGGAATACCTATCGACTGGAGCCCGATACGCAGAAATTCTCCCTCGTCGATGTACATGGGCAGAGCGCGGCCAATGTGGAGGGAAATGCTAAGAGCAACATCATTACGGGCAACGATGCCGATAATATCCTAAACGGCTCACTCGGCGCCGATACGTTGATCGGCGGTCTCGGCAACGACCAATACTATGTCGAGACGCCCGATGATGTTGTGGTCGAGGAAGGCGGCGAGGGCAATCTCGATCTGCTGATCGCCTATGTTTCCTACGTTCTTCCGGATCACGTCGAAATTCTCGAGCTGCGCGGATATGGATCTCTCGAGGGGACCGGCAACTCCGAGGCCAACTCGCTCTTCGGAAACAATGTGAGCAACACTCTCCGCGGCGAAGCCGGCGACGATTCCCTGTACGGATGGGACGGCGAAGACACCCTGATCGGCGGTGCCGGACTGGACCGTCTCTGGGGCGGCAAAGGAGACGACACCTTCTTCGTCGATGAAGGCGACGAGATTGCCGAGCAGCCGGATGAGGGAAGCGACTGGGTCGTCGCTTCGCTCGGCTACAGTCTCGGCGATCATATCGCCACGATCTCCAACAAGGTAAAGCTCTACTATCACGACCTCTTCGTCATCTGAGCCGAGAAGGGGGCGCTTCCATCCGTGGAGGGCGCCGTTTCATCGGTTCCGTGGGCCGACGGTGCTTCGTGCGGAAAACCGTCGAAGAAATCGATCTAGCCCACCCTATTCATGAGACATGTTGATGTTTGCCGTTCTGGACTGCGATCGCGGGCGCTCGTTGCGTCTGTTTCATCGCGATGAGGTCTGGAATATGGGGAACGCGTTGGCAGGAGTTG